>DASTZB010000526.1:0-6013 GCA_035764525.1 Chitinophagaceae bacterium
CTGCAAAGTGCTTACTCATGACCTGATAAAATTAATGCGCTAACGTGAAGGCTTCCGTTCGTGTGAGTAATAGTGGTTTTAAGTCTGGTCAAAGATATACTGCTTCATTGAAATACAAAAGCTGGTAGCATATTCGTCCCGCCCACATGACGCAAAACTATTTGCTAGCGGTTTGTTGTTTTTCTGCTTGTCATTTTTTGTTGTATTTATTGTCTTTCCACTGATTCGTTCCCGCCGCACTGTCTGCGATAAGTTGATTTAGTCGCTTTATTTTGGTCGTTTCTTGCTTTGCGCTCATTACCCAATGTGCTGATACCTTTCTGTATGAAGGCGCCAGTGACTGAAAGTAGTCCCACGCCTTTTTGTTTGCTTTAAATTGTTTTCTAAAACTCTGAGTTAATTCTACTTTGTCTTTTTCGTAAGAATATATCTTAGACTTAACTTCTGTTCTTTTTTCAAAACTCGCAAGTCCAGCTGGTTGCATAAGTCCTTGCTTTGTTAATTCTTCAACTTTTTTGATGTTAATCGCACTCCATATGCTCGTTGATTTTCGTCGTGTAAAGCGAATTTGATAACTGTCCATGTCGATAGATTTTCGAACACCATCAATCCACCCAAAACAAAGAGCTTCATCAACAGACTGAGACCAGGTCATACTAGGTTTTCCGCTGTCAACCTTATAAAAACCTACCAATAACTCAGTTTCCTTTCTATGATTTTTTTGTAACCACTTTCTAAATTCAGATTGTTTTGCAAAAAAGATTGGTATTGTTTGCTTGTCTTTCAAAGTTTGCAGGATGTCGATTTACAATGACCGCTAACATTTTGCTTTACGCAAGTTCTTGTACAGAAAGTTAATGATTTCAAATTGTACGTTGCCCTCTTCATACAATTATGTTGTGCTGTCTGTGGGACAAAACCCCGGGGCCGACGGAAGCAACACCTGACACAGCGTGGCCTTTTTGACGGTATTCATCCTTTAAGTTGTCGTTTTTACACCGTGTCAAATCCTGGAGTGAATCTTAGTTTTGTATTTTCGATAAATTCAAACTCATATTTAAATAGCGTTATGAAAAATTTACTCAGGGCAGGTTATCCTCTTAAATCAATACTACTCGTTGCAATTATGTTTGCTGCATTTCGTTCAGACGGACAACAAATCAAACCTTCCGGTAGTGGTTACGCACCTGTTAATGGCATCAAAGTTTACTATGAAGTATATGGAAAGGGTACGCCCCTGGTTTTGTTACATGGTGCTTTTTATACCATTGATATGAACTGGAGCCAGCTGATCCCTGAACTGTCAAAAAACAGGAAAGTAATTGCCATTGAAATGCAGGGACATGGACATACACCTTTTTCAGACAGAGAATTATCCATTACTACTTTGGCAAGTGATGTGGAAAAAGTGATGGATTACCTGAAAATTGACAGCGCAGATGTAGCAGGATTTAGTATGGGTGGTTCCGTGGCTTACCAATTTGCAGTACAAAGCCCAAAAAGGTTAAGAAAATTAGTAATCATTTCTTCTACGTATAAAACCAATGGTTGGTTACCTATAGTAAACAGCGCATTTGATAATTTTAAACCTGAATTTTTTGACGACACACCCCTTAAAACCGCATACGATGCGGTGGCTCCTGACAAAACTAAATGGAGAAAGTTTTTAGAGCAAATGTTTGCTTTCGCAAAGTTGCCATTCAACGTTGGTGACTCCAATATTGCGAAAATGTCTGCACCCGTATTAATCATATCTGGTGACAATGATGGGCTGGATAAAATTGAGTTGATAAAAACATATCAGTTGCTTGGAGGTGGGGTGACTGCTGACCTGGGGCCAATGCCAAAATCGCAACTGGCCATTGTTCCTTCACAAGGACATGTAAGCTTAATGATGCAGACAACAACGATTTTGAATTATTTGAATAGTTTTTTAAACTAACCTTCATTTTATTGGCCGGTGGAACAAAACACCGACCAATGCGGACTTCTTTCGGTGAATACCTGTCGGAAGTAACTTTCCATCATTTCATAAGCTACGTGTCCATATAATGCAGAATCGCCTTCGCCTATGCGCTTACCGACATGATCAAAATTTCTTCATCAACTTTGATCCAGCTCATTTCTCCGTTCGGTCCTCAAACCGTCAAGCGTTATATGCATAAATGAAATTATTTTTCTCAGAAGGTTCTATTTTTAATTGTTGCTTGATCCAATTATGTTGTGCTGGCTGTGGGACAAGACCCGGGTGGATGAAAAATCTACTTACTTGAATTGCGACGGATCTTTGCACCAGATAATGGACCGCCAAGTACGGCGCTGATGTAGCAAATGTCAAATGCTCCAGCGCTTAGTGGGAGAGCACTCCACGCTATACATAGCACGCCGGGCAGGTGGTCTCGATATAGGTAGCCAACCACGAGAAATCCTGCTCCTGCGACCAAACGAAAGATGCGGCCCGCCAGACTATTGAGGAATTTGGAGAAACCCGATTGATTGAAAGATTCATGCATACTCATACAAAATCTCCTTTAGTTCTTTTCATCCCTATCCTGGCATTTTTTTCAAAGGTTTTTTGACGCCCAACTACCAAAGCGAAATGAAATATGTTGAGCTGGGTTTTCAAACTATGTCACTCCGGATTTTATATGTCGGCGAATGACGCACAACACTCTTCCTTACGCAAGTTCTATATAGAAAGTTAATTCATTTTCTGTTGTCTCTTCATTCATTTATGTTGTACTGGTTGTGGGGCAAGACCCCAAACGGACGGAACCCCTTTTGTTAGCTGCTGCCTTTTTCCACACACAGTTGTGAGAAAGGCAGTAACTAATTTGTGAGGTTTATCAAATGTTGAGTTGTCTTGGGGAACAAAAAGTGTCGCTATAAAAAATGGATGATTTATCAATTCTAAAATCCTTGCTTCTTTTAAGGCGTCTGTGCCCACAATTTTAAAGCCCTTGTCGTTAAGTTCGTTTTGATATTCTGGGTTAAGCCCAAAGTTGCAATAATATTTTTCATTTATTTTTTCTGTTTCGAAGATTTGAAAAACTTTTGATGATTTGTCTATTAGTGCAATTTCAAGAATTTGCCCTGCCAATGAACAACTTAATGGATTTACTACAAGTTTAGAAGCGTATGGGTCATATTCAGCGTGTTCAGCGTCTTTAATATTCAAAACATTTCTTGCAAATTCAATAACCATATGTTGAAAACCACCGCAAGTTCCGAGTGTCGGAATGTTGTTAAGTCTTGCATGTTTTATGATGTCCAATGCACCTGTCATTGATTTGTATGGACTTCCTGGTGCTATCCAATATCCAGCGTAAGTGTCAATTATTGATTTAAAGTTGTCAATGATGTCGTCAGTTGAAACCCAATCTGTGTCAACTTGTAAATTCATAATTTTTTTTGCATGCTTTATTGCTTCATTTGTCGCAACGTGAGGTCTAAATGATGCATTAAAGTCTCCAATTATTGCAAGTTTCATTTCTCGTATTGTTTGTGATGTCGTTTAAGGTAGCAGCTAACACTCTGCTTTACTCAAGTTCTTGTAAAGAAAGTTAATGATTTCAAATTGTAAATTGCCCTCTTCATTCATTTATGTTGTACTGACTTTGGAGCAAGAGCCCAAGCAGACGGAAGTGATTCATTTTGACTTGTTTTATTCTAACTTCACTCTTCTATTTTTCTGAATCAATACTGCATACATAACAAAAACAAAGGCCACATAAAAGAATTGACCACGAGATACGCCTACTCCATATGGAAACCAAATGCCTGGAATAATATGCAAATCAGATATTTCTTTTGGAAACAAAGCAATTAAAATCAATAATGCCGCTACTAAAACTAATAAATCTTTCATGCCTTGTTTACGCATCCCCTGGTATATGATAAATAGCAGCAATGCCAAAAGCAACAATCTGATATAATCTGCAATTGTCTGAAAGTATGTATGGATGGAGTGTGAAACCCAGGAAATTCCGAACAATTGGGCTGCCATGAATAGTAAAACAAGTAGTGCAATAATTTTAGGTAGCCATTTCGGTTGACGCAGGTTAAACCACTCCCTCCAGGCCATTAACCAACTACCAAGCACCAAAGGTCTAAGTATTACCGGCCCAACAATAACAGCTTGATGGCTATTCTCAATGTGAAACCAGAAGTAAACAGCCTGGTTCAATCGCATCAGTCCTAACAAAATTAAAGCTGCTATAAACCATTTACATGATTGCGGCGGGTTGCTGCCTTTATTCAATAAAAATATTGTTATAGCCAGTAAAATAAATAGTATCGGCCAAACAACTTCTATAATATAGCCTTTAATGCTTTGCTCCCATTGAAATTTGTATTTCTTTTCGATATGTTTTTTTTCTCCAAGGGTTGGGGCAATATGAATACCGCCTGCATCGGCGCCCAGGCTGGCTGCACTCATCCATACCCTAAAAGCAATGGTGATATCTTTTTCCTTTTTTAAATTTTCCGGCACCAGGAAAATACGAGGTTGAATACTATAAATTATTGGAACTGCCTCCGAAAAATCACCTGTACTTCCTAAGAGTGTTCCGTTAATAAATAGTTGATAGGCATCATCAACAGAGGGTGGTGCTGCGAAAGCTAAATTGTTTTCCGGTAAACTATCGAGTTTAACTTTCAGGCGGTACCAGGCGTAACCTGAATAGTTTGAATGTCCTTTGGCTGTCCAACCGGGAATATAACCTGAAAGTCCCACATCGTCATCGTGTACTCCCGGCGGTGCCGTAAGGTCCATGTTTTCCCATTGCGAATCATCATAGGTGGATTCAGCATATTGCATATTGTCCCCGGGTATAAATTTCCAGGGACCGTTAAGTGTTGTGAGATTTTTATCGGAACGCAACGTTTCCTCGGTAGTTGAGGAATAGGAAAGGTACATAAAAGTACCTGCTACCAACAACAATGTGATAAATAGCATCAAATAGCAGAATAAAAGTTTTTTTTCATTTGCTAAATACTCATTAAATGTTAAAGGCTGGTCTGGTAACATTTCCGCTAACTCGCCGCATTGCGAAAGTTTTGTATAGAAAGTTAATTCATTTTCGTTTTTTGCTGCGAAGAACTACGCCATGGCAGAATCAAGGATTGAAATGCGACGCTTAAAAGCCACCCCCCATTCATCGACTCACTTATATCGGAGTACTTCCCCCGCCAGCGGGGGACAATGAACACTTCGCTTAATATTTTTTACCAGGCGAAGTTGTCCGGCATTTTGAAGCTGATCGATAGCCCTGGTAGTGTGCAAAAAAGTGCAATAGTAAAGAGATTTTCTGAAATACTCATATAAGTCACGAGCCCCTTTAGAAGCGGAGTAATTAGTTAGATGAGCCCAAAGACTATCATAATTGGCAACTAATGCAATATTATCATTTATTACACTATTGATATTCGTAGTATCTTTCTTCAGATCTCTTAGCAAGAATTCGACATATTGTTTTCCTCTGTGATTTTCTATATATCCCTCCCTGATATTTTCTGCGATAAAACCACAGAAAACAGCGAGGAATAACATTAAAAATTCCCAGACATAATGTATCCATTTTTTCCTGGGGGGATGTGCATGTTGGTGAACTTCCATGAAAAATTATTTAAGGTGATATTCTTTCTCCAGATACTTTAACAATTCTTCAGCGGAATTTTTTAATTTTTGAAGCAACTGCAATATTCCCGTACGACTGCCATTCATTTGCACAGCATAAAAGCCAAGTTGATTCAATGTGGCTATATCATATGTAAGCAATCGCAAATTGCCCGGTATTCTTGCTACAGAATTATCAGGAGTAATTTGAGACCGGTATACAGATTGATCCATGACTTTTGAAGCCACCTCTTTAAATGCCACATTCTCTCCACTAAATATTTCCTCGATCTTTCGTAATTCAGGAAATTCTGAGTAGTACTTCATTATTCGATTGGATGTTTCCTGATCGTGAATAAGCCGAAAGCCTCCTGAATTCTTTAGCTGATCAATTGT
>DASTZB010000527.1:0-9189 GCA_035764525.1 Chitinophagaceae bacterium
AAGCGAAAGAAAACCTTACACAAGAACGCCCAACCTTTCTCAACAACGCATTGATGAAATTCTTGATAAGATAAACCAGCACGGTTTTCACTCTCTCACCAACGAAGAAAAAGACTTGCTAAAAAAAGCAAGCAAGGAAGACCTGAAGTAATCATAGCATAAAAGAATAAGTTTTTAAAATAGGTTGAGCAAATCTAAGTTCCCCCTTTAGGGGGACAGGGGGTTATTCGTAACTTGCACGAATGCCATCCCGCCTTCGAAACATTACAAGAAGAACTCTTGTCGTACTCAATATTATTACGGCGGTTTTATATTTACTTTCCTGTTTGGCGCCCTATATCAAGCCAGGCGATTCATGGGTGATCGCCGTGCTTGGTCTTGCATTTCCTTTTTTATTAGCGTTGTTGATCGGCTTTGTTTTTCTATGGCTGATCCTTAAACTAAGAAGAGTTTGGTATTCCATTGTTATTTTATTAGCTGGTTATAAAAACATCGGCGTTTTCTGGGCATTTAATACAGCTTCATCATTTCAATACAAGAAAAAGCCAAACCAAATACGCATCGCCAATTGGAATGTGGCAAGGTTTCTTGAATGGAAAAAAAACAACAATGAAAAAAGCCAGATAAGATTAAAGATGCTTGACCAGATACAAAAGCAGGATCCCGATATCCTTTGCCTAGAAGAATTTTTTCATTCACCCGATACGATCTTTTATAACAATATCAGCGAAATAAAAGCAATGGGTTATCCCTATTATTATTTTTCTTATGACCCCGATGGGCTTCATCAATTTATCGGCTCGGCAATTTTTTCAAAATATCCCATGCTTGATACCGGCCTGGTTCGCTATTTCCGCCCCAGCATGACCGAGGCGCTGGTACACGCAGATATAAAAGTTAATAATGATACTATAAGAGTGTACGCCACACATCTTCAATCCGTACAGTTCAGGCAAAAAGATTATGAAGCGATCGATGAAATAACAACTGCCAAAGACAGTTTGATCGATAATTCAAAAACAGTGTTGGCCAAATTGCGCAAAGCAATGTCACTGCGAAGTTCACAAGCTGATGTTGCCCGGCAGATAATGGATGACAGTCCTTATCCGATCATCTTTTGCGGCGATCTGAATGATACCCCCAACTCTTACTCGTATTTCACTATCCGTGGCAATATGCAGGATGCGTTCCTGAAAAAGGGATTCGGCATTGGCCGCACTTTCTCTTCACTTTCACCCACGCTTCGCATTGATTACATTTTTGCTGATGACAGCTTTCACATCAGTCAGTTTACAAGGGTTGTTAAATATTTGTCAGACCACTTCATGTTGATGGCCGACGTTGAACTAAAGCGAAAAAAATAACTATCTTGGCTTTATGAAAGCGCTTCTTCAATTCCGATGTTGTTAAATCTCCTTTCTCAGGGCAGTGCCCTATTTTTGCCAAGTTTTAATTATTAACCCGGCTTTACATTTACTATTAAACTTTCGTTGCGTCGCACCGTTCGGGGTTCTGATCAACCATCAGCTTCTTCGTGAAATGTCAAACGTCAAACGAATTTTGGACCAAGTTTCACTTTTCACGTTTGACGTCTCACGATTGCTGACTAGAATTACTGAACGCAGAAGTGAGTGACACAACAGGTGATGATAGTAGCACTTAAGCTGACCACATAAAATTTATGAGCGAACTAAAAATATATAACTCGTATTCAAGACAAAAAGAGGTTTTCAAGTCAATCACCCCGGGGCATGTGGGAATGTATGTGTGCGGACCAACCGTGAGTGGTGAATCGCATCTTGGTCATGCACGGCCCTATATTACGTTTGATGTTATCTATCGCTATTTGATGCATCTTGGTAACAAGGTCCGTTATGTCCGCAACATTACCGATGCCGGGCATTTTGAAGAAGAAGGTCGTGAAGCAGAAGATAAGATCTCAAAGAAAGCCGTGTTGGAAAAACTGGAACCAATGGAATTGGTGCAGAAGTACACCAATCTTTATCATTGGGCGATGGAACAATTCAATACATTGAAGCCATCGATCGAGCCAACAGCCACCGGGCATATTGTTGAACAGATCGGGATGATCGAAGAAATCATTAAAGCAGGCTATGCCTATGTATCAAATGGCTCCGTATACTTTGATGTAAAAAAATATGCAGCCTCACATGATTATGGCAAGTTGAGCGGAAGAGTGATCGATGATCTGTTGGAAACAACCAGGGATCTGGAAGGACAAGACGAGAAAAGAGATACGGCTGATTTTGCGTTATGGAAAAATGCCGCGCCAGAACATATCATGCGGTGGAAAAGTCCCTGGGGTGTTGGTTTTCCCGGCTGGCATATTGAATGCTCTGCCATGGCAACAAAATACCTGGGAGCGCAGTTTGATATTCATGGAGGTGGCATGGATCTTTTATTTCCGCATCATGAAAGTGAGATAGCACAGAGTACTATCTGCAATCATGTATCGCCGGTTCGTTACTGGATCCATAATAATATGATCACCATTAATGGCAAAAAAATGGGAAAGAGCTATAACAATGTTATCAGGCTCACTGAACTGTTCAGCGGCGATCACCCGGTATTGGAAAAAGCTTATCACCCGATGGTGGTCCGGTTCTTTATTTTGCAAACGCATTATCGCAGCACACTTGATTTTGGTAATGAGGCATTGCAGGCAGCGGAGAAAGGATTGAAGAGATTGTGGGAAGCGTATGAGAAGTTGGGAGTAATGAGTTTAGAGTTCGGAGTTCAGAGTTCAGAGTCTGGGGTCGATTCGGATCTGGATGCAAAAGTGAAGAAGCTCATAACTGAGTTTGATGAGTTCATGAATGATGATTTTAGCACAGCAAAAGTTATGGCGAATATGTTTGAGCTGGTGCCGGTGATCAACAGCATGAGGGATAAAACAATTCCCGTTTCTGCACTAAGTAAAGAAACTTTCTATCTGCTGCAAAAGCAGATGAAAGTGTATATAGAGGATATCTTAGGATTGAAGAGTGTTACTGAAGCAGATAATGAAAAGTTGAAAGGAGTAATGGACCTGTTGATCGATATCCGTAAAGAAGCTAAGGGCAAGAAAGATTTTGCGACGAGTGATAAAATAAGAAATCAACTCACCAGGCTCGGTATAAGCTTAAAAGATGAAAAGGATGGGGGAATGAGCTGGAATATAGAATAACAGAACCAGGATTCTCAGGATTTATTTGGGATTAAGAGGAGATAAAGGAATCTTAAATTCTGAATAGATCAGTGTTTGGTTTCACTTATCAAAATTCTCATTTACTCCATCCAACAAAACTCTATATTTATTTCCTCATAATCCTTTTCAATCAAGCTAATCGTGGTTCTATGCATTACGTATCTCACTTATCAAAAGACGAAAAATTAAAAAAGCTCATCAAGGATCATGGTGTATTCAAACTGAATAAGAAAAAAAATCTCTATTTATATCTCTGTTACTCTATCATGAGCCAGCAGTTATCTACAAAAGTGGCAAGTGTTATCAAACAGCGTTTTCTTGATTTGTATGGCGGAGAACCAACACCACAACAGATCGTAGATACTCCTTTTGAAAAACTAAGAGCAATAGGATTGAGTAATGCCAAAGTAAATTACGTACAAAATGTTGCGAGGTTTGAAATAGAAAAGGGTATGGATCATAGGAAACTTGCGAAGATGAGTAATGAAGACGTGATCGGGTATTTGACGCAGATAAAAGGAGTAGGCCGCTGGACAACGGAAATGTTATTGATGTTTGCGCTCTGTCGTGAAGATCTTTTTGCTGTCGATGATCTTGGCTTACAACAAGCCGTAATTGGTTTATACAATCTGAAACATCGAAAGAAAAAAATATTGCATGCTAAAATATTAAAGATCGCAGAACAATGGGCGCCTTATCGTACTTATGCATGTCTGTATTTATGGCGGTGGAAGGATAATCCGCCGATATTAAAAAAGTGAATTAAATAAGTTCATAAGAAAGGGTATTAATTTCCCGCCGTTGATTACAAACAATAAAAGAGATACAGCACTTAGAATAACAATATTGCGCCCATGTTTCCGGGTATTTCTGTTATAGGTAAACACTTTCTTACCATTCGGTATATTTTTTTTGGCCGTAAGGAATGTTAACCCAAAAAATAAACCGACAATACTGAAAAGTAAAGCCAGGATATATCCCGTGATGATTGTTAAAGTTGGTTCACTTTCTTCACGGCTAAGCTCATTGATTCTTTTTGATTTTAGATCTTTAATTATTTCTTCATTTATATGTTGACCTCTTTCGTCAAGAATTTTTCTTGCAATAAGAAAATCCTGGCGACTCCATTCATCGGGCTTCCTGATAATTTCAATCAATTCATCATTTGTAAATGAAAACAAGTAGTAATCTTTTTCAAGAGCTGTAATATTTTGTAAAACGCGGGCATCCAATACCTGATTCGCCTTAGGGAAATCAAATGACATTATTTTCAGAAATATCTTCTTTTCAAGGTTATCGCCAATAAATGTCCGGTCAAGTATCTCTTTTGATCGTTCTAATTGGTAGGCAATACCATTCTCTTTTAATGGTTCAATGACAGATGCCGCTTCATCTTCAGTAAAAAATGATTGAAAAAGTACAAAGTCATTCATGTAAAAATAAAATTATCACTTTTTGTTCTCTAAACTTCATGCCATCAAAGTTTTAATGAAACAAATAAACCCTTATAGAATATTTATTTCAACAATTCTGCTACCATTATTCCAAGATAGGTCCCAATAGCATTACCCACAGAGCCTGCCAATAATCCCGGTAATTGAAGATCAGGCCGGCCAATACTATTTGCACATACGGGAGCAGAAGTGGCGCCGCCGATATTTGCATTGGATGCAATAGAAACAATATCCCAATCTTGTTTAAATAATCCGCCGATTGAAAAAATGAGAATGCCATGGATCAATACGATCAATGTCACCCACAACAACAGTAGTCCTGCTGCAGCGCCACTGCTTATCAGTGCTTTTATATCACAGTAAGCACCAACAACAGCCAGGAACAACATGATCAGCAGGAACCCTATTATTTTACTTCCTTGCAATTTTTGTACAAAGGGAAGTTGAGCAAATAGTAATGCAAGTGTTGTTAGAACAAGAATGGAAGGAAGTCCTTTAATATAACCAGCTGCTTGTGTAGAAATAAACATTGTACCCAATCCCAATGCTAAAAGAATAGCTATATCGGCCAGCTGGATATTGTTTGCTGGTTGCAATAACTGTTTTTTTATTTCTTCGTCTGAAAGACTTGCAAATTGCGGAGCTATTTTTCTTTTTCTTGGAAAGTAACGTTGAAAAATGGAAGGAAGGATCAATGTCATCATCATCCAGATAGTGGTGATAATATTATCGGCTGCATTGATGGCGGCAAACAATGTTCCTTCTTTATTTACTCCATATTCAAGCGCCACTGCGTTCAGGTTGGCACTCCCGCCAATATAAGTGCCCGTGTACATACCGGCTACTGCGTGTGCAAGATGGATATTATGATGTTGCGGAGATAATATATAATAACCTATTACAACTCCGGCAATGGTAGCAGCAGAGCCAATCAGGAACATTATGATCATAGGAAGACCGGCGAGCTTCAGGTCTTTCAATCTTACCTGTAATAATAAAAAAAATAATCCAAGTGGTGCAGCATATTGAAAGATACCATCATATAATGCCGGTGCATTGTGCGATGATGGGATCACATTTATATTGGCAAGTATGGCTGCAAATATGATAACAAGCAATACCGAGCCGATGTGCTTAAAGAATTTCTTTTGAGCCAGCCATTCGGAAAATAAAACCAACAACAATAATATAGTGAGGATATAAAGTGGCTGCTGGATGATAGACATGGTGGTTTACATTATCGTATTCAATGTAGCGAAAGTTTTGACACAATGATAAAGAGGAATAATGCAGGATAAGGCGCTCTATCTTTAATAACTTTGGGTGTCGAAGGACGTAAGTCGCAAATTGTGCGGAGCTAACGTTAATGCATTGCCGAAGGCCGGAATAGAATTCCATCACCTCGGCCGTGCCGTAACTTTTTTCCTTACGCCACATTACTAAAGTACTATAGAAATTCAAAAGTTGAGTTGGTGTTCTGTCGCCGGGCATTTTGACAATGCTCCGTTGGCGGCTGTAAAATTCATTTCCGTGTTTAAGCCAAATAAATTTCTATTCGCTCTGTGCTTTTACCTTGCCTGTCCCTTTTTAGTTTTAACGCACCAAGTTCGCTGGTTCTTTGTATATGTGTTCCGCCACAAGGAAATTGCCCAAACCCTTCAATTTTCCAGTAGCGTATTTCATCAGCCTCGTCACTAAATGCACAGATTATGTGTTGAACTATCCATTATAAAAGACCAATCTTTTCCAGACATAGTTGTTGAAATAATCCGCCAGGTTCCTTGTATCTCTTTATTAGTTTGAGCTTTCTTCCACCCGGCTATCGTTGATGAAAATATAAATAGAAGTTGATGTTCGATAATTGGCTGAAAGTTGTTTGTCCAACCCGAACAACTGACCAAAAATGCAGTAACTGTTGAAAAACTGCTTCCGTGTGCACAGATTTTGCCAATACCGTTAGCTGAAGTTTTCTTAGGCTACTAGTTTTAATAATTGGGAAGGGGATGAAATTTCAAAATCAGGTTTGATGGACCATGACTGAGTATTAGCTCCACTGTATGTGACTGTTACTGAAATTACCTCGTTGCTTGAATCTAATTCCTTTGCAATATTTCTTGCAAATTCAACATCTGCTTCATGATCTCCAATATAAAGAACTACTTTGTTAGTTGGTTTTTTGAAAATTTGATTTATACATTTTACCCCGCCAAATGCAAGCGGCTTTTGCATATTATTTGGGATGTCATCATATCCAATTATGGCATTAAATCTTTCCAATAATTCATTTCTGGCTAAAAGTTGTCTAATATTTTCGGCTGAATTTTGCGAACAAATTCCATGCGGCATGCGTAATTGGCTAATTACGTGTTTTATTTCAGGAAACAATTCAACAGGTGTTAAGTTTTTGAGTTGATAGTTTGACCACAAACTTCCCGCTAGTTGTGTTTCAACTTCACTTAAGCCATAGTAACTCATATATAGATCTTGCCAATTTTTGGCCTTGTGATTTGCTATATGATACTCTTCTTCACTTCTTAAATGGTGAGGTAAATTTTCTCCGGATAATCTTGGAACAATATCAGAAAGAATTTGCTTAGTGATGTCTATATTTTTGGGAACTGAATTTGCTAATGTTCCATCATAATCCCAAAGTATCATATCTGGTTTCATTCGAGGTTCTGTTTAAATTTCCGCCAACGTTTTGCATTTACGCAGGCGTGGGTTTTGAAAACCGTCAGCCCGGTAGCAATGCTGAAAAGAAATAGGATTATAAAATTATCGCAAAGTCTCTTAGAACGAATCAAGCCCAAAACCAAAGCTGATATCGAATTGTAGCCGAAGTTACAACGTCAAGACCACACATGCGGGAATGCTTTGTTAGCGGCTGGCATTATTCAGTTTTCTTAATCTTGCGTTTATTGATGGAATGTTTTCTTTTCCAAGATTGGCGGTTATCAAATTAAAGTCTTCTAAAAACTGCTTGTTCTTTTGAAGGATATTAAATAGTCCTTGGATCGAGTTTACTCTAACAATTCTACTTTCTTTTTTATCCAATGCCCAGAGAGATAGCAGTTCCCAAATTTCTGCGAGCTCATTACTTGATAAAATTAATCTTGGAACTAATAATGCCAAATGCCATCTGACTTCTTTGTTCGGATTATTTTTACACAATTCGATAATTTTAATTTTATGCTTATTTAAGTATCTCCCATTTGCCAAAGTCACCTTTTCAATCACATCGGCTGCTCTCATTGCAACTATTCGATCTTCATGGAAGAGATATTGAAATAGGTTGTCAAAATCATTTTGATTTTTAATTTGTCTAACAACCTCATTGCTTCGGCCAATGGAACGTAAATCGCCTCCTTTCAAAAGTCTGAAGAGCTCTTCCATTTCTTAGAGGGTTTTTATGCTTGCCGCTAACGACCACGGCTTTCTGCTGTGCTGATATTCTGTGTTACTTCAGCCTGGTACTGTTGCTGAGCAAAGATAGAAAGCTGATGGTATATTCCAAAGCTCGGTTATGTTCGTGAAGTTGGGACTGCAGCTTCTTAGCGATATGTCAATGAGGACATGTTCTGAAGCCAGTAGCAAAAAACCCTGTTAGCGGTCATTTATCTTCACAGTGTTAGATTTCAACCACGAAAGAATTCCTTTATACTTAAGAGTTCCTGAAGCAATATTAATTACAAACTCATATTTGTTCTCGTGAGAAGCAGTAATGTCCAGTCCATTTTGAATAAGATAAAGTCTAAGTGCAGTGTAGCCGGTTCGTTTGTTTCCGTCAATGAAAGGATGGTTAACGAGAATACTTTCGATCAATGAAGCGGCCTTTTCTAAGACCGAGGGATACAAATCGTTCCCATCAAATGTTTGTAATGGTCTGGCGATCGCGGACTCTAATGCTGCGTTGTCTCTTATACCATGTGAGCCTCCGAACTTATCAATGAGAATTCGATGTAGCAGTTCAACTTCTTTAACCTGTATCATTTAGCGAGTTTCTCAAGTAGATCTTTGTCTTCAGATAGAATCTTGTCAAGAATCACATGATCCGCAAGTGTGAGTGTTTGTTTGCTTTCCACATTCTTAAGGAAGGAAAGAATGCTTTGTAGGGTCTTGTCGGGTAAGAGATCAAGCACCTTAATTATCTCATCTTTAATTTGCTCCTTTGACATACTTAAAATTAAGAAGTTTTTCTTAGAACGAGGTTTGCGTCTGAATGACCGCTACATCCATGGCTTTCTGCTGTGCTGATATTCCGTGATTGTTCAGCCCGAAGCGAAGTTGAGTAAAGTTATAAAGATGATATTATATTATGTCGCCCGGCGTTATTCGCCAGCCGGAACTGCGGCTGAACAGCGAACGGGACGCTGAGAAAATATTCGTTCAGCCGCCATAACGCCAAACCAGTGTGCTTGTTGCACAACTCACATCTTGTTTATAAAGTTATTTGTTTTTGCTATTATTCGGGAAGTAACTTAAAGTATGCAAGGCAAAAAACAATTCAAGGAAAAACTATTCACTCAT
>DASTZB010000528.1:0-4815 GCA_035764525.1 Chitinophagaceae bacterium
CTTGTTTTTTTTGAAACAAAATTGATAGCTTTATATCCCAACTCAGAACCAACTATCCTCCCCTTTAAAAATTATATTCTTCCTACACTATAGAAGGTCGTAGCCTTTGAAATTTTATTGAATAATATTTTTTTAATTAAAACCAATTGCACATGAAAAAATTAGCATTCGCTTTTTCAGCAGTTATTTTAAGTTGCTTCATAACCTGCACGAATAACGCTGCTCATGAAGGCCACATGAGCGAAAAAGCTGAAAAGAACCTGGAAAATACCAAGGCTGTAATCGCTATGTTCCCAAGTGGTGACTTTAGTAAAGCAGGCGATTATATTGCAGCTGACGGTGTTGATCATTCAGGTCCTAAGGGAGAGATAAAAGGGCTGGACAGCCTGAAAGCCATGTTTGCTCAATATTCATCGATGGTCACCGATGTAAAAAATGAAGTGGTTAAAACACTGGCAGACGATGACTATTCAATGGTATGGTTAAAGCAAAGCTCGACAGCAAAAATGGATGACCCTTCAATGGGAATGAAAGCCGGACAACATACCGAGATGGAATCAATAGAAGTGTGTAAACACGGTGCTGATGGAAAGATTACCGACCACTGGACTTTTATGTCTAT
This sequence comes from Chitinophagaceae bacterium, assembly GCA_035764525.1. Lineage (GTDB taxonomy): Bacteria > Bacteroidota > Bacteroidia > Chitinophagales > Chitinophagaceae > VBAS01. The sequence continues at coordinate 623 of DASTZB010000528.1, forward strand.
GGGTGATGTGATGAAGATGATGCCGCAGATGCCAAAAGATACAAGCGGGGTTAAATAAAACTTTGACGAATTTCTTTATCAGCAGAATGATCATCAATGGTCATTCTGCTTTTTTTTGGACCGGTAAACCATTAGGTAAATTATTGTCTTAGTTCCAAATGATGAATCAAAAAATAAAAGCCTTCACATTTCTGTGAAGGCTTCCTTATCTCATCATAATCCTTTTTAATCTCGCTAATCAAGGTTCTACTTCACCTCTTCAAACGGCACATCCTGTACATTCTCTGCATTACCATTTCCACTTTGCTGTTGTCCTGTACCTGCGCCTGCATCAGCGCCTGGTTGTTGCGCACCGCCCCCTTGCTGTTGCTGTGCATTATAAATATCCTGGCTTGCTGCTGTCCATGCGTTGTTCAATTCAGTAGTTGCTAATTCAATTGCAGCAAGATCCTGCACCTTATGTGCTTCCTTTAATTTATTTACTGCTACTTCAATAGCTGTTTTCTTTTCAGCCGGAATTTTTTCTCCGTATTCTTTCAATTGTTTCTCTGTTTGGAAAACAAGACTATCAGCCATATTCAATTTCTCGATCTTTTCTTTTTCAGCCTTATCTGATGCTTCATTCATCTTTGCATCATTCTTCATTTTTTCTATTTCTTCCTTTGTCAAACCACTACCGGCTTCAATACGGATCTTTTGTTCTTTACCGGTGCCTTTGTCTTTTGCAGTTACATGCAAAATACCATTGGCATCAATATCAAACACCACTTCTATCTGCGGCATACCACGAGGCGCCGGCGGAATATTATCAAGATTGAAAACTCCCAATGTCTTATTATCCTTTGCCAGGCTTCTTTCACCTTGTACAACGTGTATCTGTACACCGGGTTGGTTATCGCTGGCAGTTGAGAATATTTCTGATTTCTTTGTAGGTATAGTTGTGTTACTTGGAATAAGCGGGGTCATTACACCACCTAATGTTTCAATACCTAATGAAAGTGGTGTTACATCAAGCAACAACACATCTTTTACTTCACCGGTTAACACCGCACCTTGTATTGCTGCCCCCACTGCTACCACTTCATCAGGGTTCACACCCTTGTGTGGTTTTTTACCAAAGAATTTTTCAACGATCTCCTGCACTTTCGGTATACGTGTACTACCACCTACAAGTATCACTTCATTGATCTCTGATGTGCTCATGCCTGCATCTTTTAATGCCTGCTCACAAGGTTTCAAACAACGCTGAAATAAACTATCAGACAGTTGTTCAAATTTTGCACGGCTTAATTTTTTTACTAAGTGCTTAGGCACTCCATCAACCGCCGTGATATAAGGAAGATTTATTTCTGTTTCAGAAGATGAACTCAATTCTACTTTAGCTTTTTCAGAGGCTTCTTTCAAACGTTGCAAGGCCATCGGGTCTTTGCGCAGATCGATCGCTTCATCTTTTTTAAATTCATCAGCCAACCAATCCATCACTACTTTATCAAAGTCGTCACCACCAAGGTGAGTATCGCCATTCGTTGATTTTACTTCAAACACCCCTTCTCCCATTTCAAGGATCGAGATATCGAACGTACCGCCACCAAGGTCAAAGACGGCCACTTTATGATCATGTTTGTCTTTATCCAAACCATAAGCCAGCGCTGCGGCCGTTGGCTCATTTACGATACGGCGAACATTTAACCCAGCAATTTCACCAGCTTCTTTTGTTGCCTGGCGTTGCGCATCGTTAAAATATGCCGGAACGGTTATCACGGCTTCGGTCACTTCCTGGCCAAGATAATCCTCGGCGGTTTTCTTCATTTTCTGAAGCACCATAGCCGATATTTCCTGCGGCGTATAAGGCCTGCCATCTATGTCAATACGAACAGTATTATTGTCACCTTTCACCACTTTATAGCTCCAGTGAGTTATTTCCTCCGTCACTTCATCGTAGCGGCGGCCCATAAAACGCTTCACACTAGAGATCGTGTTATGCGGATTGGTGATAGCCTGCCTTTTGGCGGGGTCACCAACTTTACGTTCGCCATTTTTAAGAAAAGCCACTACAGACGGCGTTGTGCGACGGCCTTCATCGTTGGCTATCACCACTGGCTCGTTACCTTCCATTACGGCAACGCAGCTATTAGTCGTACCAAGGTCAATTCCAATTATTTTTCCCATTGTATAAAAAATTTAAGGGTTCAGCCCTTGATACTCAATGATAGTGCCATCAACAGCGGGTGTGAAAAATTGGCAGAAAACGGTTTATAGTTTTTAGTTTATAGTTTGTGGTTACCGGCTTAAGTGCCTTGATTAAGCTTTGCTTGCGACGCTCCGTTTAAGTTCCTGTTCTCTTATCAGCAATGCGTCGCAGTTTACCCAGAGCGAAGCGAAGGGTCGCACTCTTGTACGTCCCGTTCGCTGCTCAGCAATCAGGTTGAATATCCTAACTTCAAACTACAAACTATAAACCACAAACTTGGAGTGGGTCTGGATCATACTCGGCATTATCTTATGCATCATTGGTATTATTGGCAGCCTGTTGCCTTTATTGCCCGGCCCCCCGATTGCTTATGTAGGAATTCTGCTACAATTATTCCGAGATCCTGATCCCTTCGATGCTAAGACTTATTGGATCTTTGCCGGGGTAGTTGTTGTTTCATTGGTGTTGGATTATCTCATACCAATTTGGGGAACAAAAAAATTCGGTGGCACTAAATACGGCGCATGGGGATGTACCATCGGTTTTATTGCAGCATTCTGGTTAGGACCAGCGGGAATCATTATTGGACCATTTGCAGGAGCATTTATCGGTGAGCTAATTGGAGGGCAGGAAGCACATAAATCATTTAAAGCAGCCATTGGTTCCTTTGTTGGCTTTCTTGTTGGATCTTTTATGAAGATCGTCGTTTGCTTTTTTATGCTTTACTGGATCATTACCAGCATCTGATATTATTCAAATAGAAAATAAAGTCCAGTACATATAAGGATGGCAGCAAGGGAAGTGAATCCAAAAAGACCAATGTAATAAAGTTCAGGTAATGGATTGAGGATGGCGAGCATACACCCAATGAAACCGAGGATAGCGCCAATTGAAGCAAAGACAAACCCTTTCGATCTCCTGATAGCATATCTCTGTTTATTGTATTCTTTTAAATACAACGATATTATTTCCGGGTCAAGCCTTTTGCTCTGTAATAATTCTTCTATTTTTTGTATAGACAGCTTATTACTTATCCATTGCTGTATCTCAGCCTGATCAACAGTAGAGTCTATTTGCATCTGGCAAAATCTGAATTTTAAGATAGAGAAATTTCATAACAAACAATAATCTGTCAATTGTTGACTAATCCCTCTTTTTGAAAAAAAGAACCACATAGGACATAGGCCACAATAGACGTCCACATAGGCTATGTGATATTCTATGTTCTCTATTGTCCTATGTGGTTCAAAAAAGCTGATATCCTGTACAAATTCGATTTGAGACGCTGCCGATTATTTTTTGATTAGCAAGATTCAATAAATAGTCCTTCGTGATGAAAAACTATATTTGATAAAATCTTTTTATGGCCAATACTATTTCTCAAAAACTTAAAATACAAGCTGGTTTTACATTGCTGACAATTAATGAACCATCGGGTTTTCAAAAAGGATTGAACGGGTTACCGAAAGGTGTTAAAGTTGTTGAATCAGGAAAAGAATATGACCAGATCCATTGGTTTGTATTGAACCGTGCACAAATGGAAAATCAGATGAGCAAAGTCATGAAGCTGCTAAAACCAGGTGTGATCGTCTGGGTTTATTATCCAAAAGGAACATCAAAGGTCCAAACCGATCTTACCCGTGATAGGGGTTGGGATTGTTTATTGGCAGAAGGCGATAAACTTACATGGATAAGTTTGATCTCTTTTGATGATACGTGGAGTGTATTTGGTTTCCGCGCAAAAACAGAAGCAGATAAAAAGAAAGAAGTAAAACCAAAGGCTGAACGTGAAATTTTTAAATGGGTAAATCCACAAAACAAAGAAGTAAAACTGCCCGATGATCTTGCTGCGACTTTAAAGAAAAATAAAAAAGCATCTGATTTTTTTAATACACTTTCATTTACCAACAAAAAAGAATACATCGAATGGATCGTAACTGCCAAGCGAGAGGAAACGAGAAAAGAAAGAGTAGACGGAACGATGGAGAGGTTGGGTAAGAGC
>DASTZB010000529.1:0-9821 GCA_035764525.1 Chitinophagaceae bacterium
CCAGGAACTAATGGAGCTTTTTTGTATCAGCAAAATACTATGCGGGATGCAATGATCGCCGGAACGACACTGAATACCTTTAATAATCATTGTGACCGCGTTAGGATGGCCAACATTGCACAGATCATTAATGTGTTGCAGGCAGTGATCTTAACAAATGAAGAAAAATTAGTACTTACTCCTACCTATCATGTAATGGAAATGTATAATGTGCACCAGGATGCCATGATGTTACCCATAACTATTACCAGTGCCGATTATAAAATGGGAAAAGAAAAACTGAAAGCAATTTCAGCATCGGCATCAAAAGATAAAAATGGTCTAACGCATATCTCATTGGTGAACATCGATGCTAATAAAGCGCAGACTGTTTCAATCAATATAAGTGGAGCAAGTTATACTTCTGTAACAGGAAGAATATTAAAGTCAGACAAGATCCAGAATTATAACAGTTTTGAAAAACCAAATAATATTGTTCCTGTTGCCTATAAAGATGCAAAGTTGAATGGGAATAAACTGGAATTAACACTACCGCCATTTAGTGTAGTAGTGCTGGAATTAAAATAAAATATCCGTTGTGGGGTGTAACTGATTTTAAAAATTGTTCATCGCAAAAACAAAAATGATGAAAAAAAAGAATCTTGATCGCAGAAAATTTTTGACTGACACAGTCAAAGCGACAATAGGAACGGGCATTGCATTAAATTTTCCATCTATTGTTCCAGCTAGCGTATTCGGAAAAAATGCACCAAGTAACATGATCAATGTTGCTTCTATTGGCTGCGGCAGAATATCGACCAGTCATGATATGACAGGCATTGCACGATATGCCGGCGCAAGAATTGTTGCGGTTTGTGATCTTGATAAGAATCGGGCCGATGCCGCCCCGCAAGCAGTGAAAGAAAATTACAAGAGAGCAATGAATGTGAATGGCGGCCTGACCGGTGATTGGGATATAAAAGTTTATTATGATTACAAGGAATTACTGAAGGATAAAAATATTGATGCAGTACATATCAGTTTGCCAGATCATCATCATGCTATTGTCGGTGTGCATGCAGTAAGAGCAGGTAAAGATGTTTATTTACAAAAACCAGCATCGCTAACAATCGAAGAAGGCAGGATATTAAGTAATGAAGTGAAGAAGACAGGGCGCATTTTTCAGATGGGAAGCCAACAACGTTCAGTTGATCCCTGGCCGCAATTTAAAAAAGCATGCGAGTTGGTTCGCAATGGCCGCATTGGTAAGTTGCAAACAGTAGAAGTTGGATTACCCGGTGATCCGGGTGGTGGTAATAAAAAAGAAATGGCAATACCTGCCAATCTTAATTACGATGCATGGCTCGGTGCTACTCCGGAAATTTATTATACAGAAGACAGAGTTCATTCAAACAATGCAACAACCCAAGGTATTCAAAGCAGACCCGGCTGGTTGCGTTGCGAACAATTTGGTGCAGGCATGATCACAGGTTGGGGTGCTCATCATATTGATACGGCTCATTGGGGAATGGGAACAGAATTATCTGGGCCGATAGAAGTTTGGGGTAAAGCTGCCTACCCTACTGATGATCCGAATTACACTGGTCTTTGGGATGTGCATGGAATTTTCAGAACAGAAGCGATGTATGAAAATGGTGTGCATATGATCGTATCAAATGAGCTAACTAATGGTGTAAAATTTATAGGAAGCGAAGGATGGATATGGGTGACAAGAGGCAATTACCGAGTTACTGATAGTGATCCCATTGCTGATAAAGATGGAGTAAAACCTATCGATGCAAGCAATCCAAAAATTTTGCAATCAGTTATCGGCCCGAATGAAATTCATTTGTATGAAAGTTCTGAGCAACATGCCAACTGGCTTGATTGTATCAAAACCCGTAAACAATCATCGGCGCCTGTTGAAATTGGTCATCGTTCCTGCAGTGCTTGTTTGCTTCATCAAATTGCGATGAAGCTCAAAAGAAAAATTTATTGGGATCCAAAGAAAGAAACATTTTCAAATAACGATAAGGAAGCTATTGCCATGTTATCGAGACCACGGAGAAAGAAATATGACTTTTAACCCATGATCTTTTTTTGAACCAATCTTATGAATTACTACTGATCGTCCCTTGCGTCGCACTCTTGTACTACAGTAACCCGATTGAACTAATAAAATATGAATAAACTATTCTTTCAATTTTTCATTATCATAACAATCATAATGATGAGTTGTAATTCTTCCGATGATGCTGCAAAAGAAAACGCAAAAGCCGTAAGGTTAGTTACTCTTGACCCGGGACATTTTCATGCTGCGCTGGTACAAAAGACAATGTATGATGATGTTGACTCTGTGGTGTACGTCTATGCCCCGGAGGGAAACGATCTGAAACTTCACATCGACAGGATCAATGCTTATAATTCCAGGGCTGAATCTCCCACTCATTGGAAAGAAGTTGTGTATACGGGCAATGATTTTTTTGAAAAGATGATCGCTGAAAAAAAGGGCAGTGTAGTTGTGCTTGCCGGAAACAATCAAAAGAAAACAGAATACATTTTAAGATCGCTGGAAGCAGGCCTCAATGTGCTTGCTGATAAACCGATGGCTATTACACCTGGAGATTTTGATGTATTAAAAAAAGCATTTGAAGTTGCTAAAGAGAAAAATCTTTTGTTATATGATATTATGACCGAAAGGTTTGAGATCAATACCATTCTGCAAAGAGAATTATCTATGATACCTGAAATATTCGGAACGTTAGAAAAAGGTTCAACTGATAAACCAGCAATAGAAATGGTAAGCGGTCATTGTTTTTATAAATACGTTTCGGGAAATGTCTTAACAAGACCTGCCTGGTTCATGGATGTATCACAACAGGGCGAAGGAATTGTTGATGTTACTTCACATTTGGTTGACCTGGTACAATGGGAATGCTTTCCGGAGCAAACACTTGACTATTCAAAAGACATATCAATTACCGATGCAAAGCATTGGCCAACGAATATGACAGCATCGCAATTCAAAACAATAACTAAGCTTGATTCCATTCCTGGGTTCTTGAAAAAGAATCTGGTCAATGATACAACATTGGCGATTTACAGTAATGGCGAGATAGATTATAATATCCGCGGTGTCCGGGCAAAAGTTACTGTGAAATGGGACTACACGTCTGAAGCAGGTGGTGACACACATTATTCAATTATTCGCAGCACAAGAGCGAACCTAATTATCAGGCAGGGCAAAGAAGAAAATTATAAACCGGTTTTATATATTGAACCAATCACAAATGATCGCGTCTTTCAAACAAACCTGGAACAACACTTCAAAAAACTAAGCGCAAAATTCCCCGGCGTTGAATTATACAAGACTGCTAAAGGATGGAGTGTTAAATTGCCTGAAAACTTGATTGAGGGCCACGAATCACATTTTGCCAGAGTCACAAAAAATTACCTGGACTATTTAAAGAATAGAAACATGCCGTCATGGGAAGTACCGAATATGCTTGCAAAATATTACACCACAACTAAAGCATTGGAGACAGCTTTAAAGAAAAAATGATGAAACACACGATCGCCTTGCTATTGATAGCATTCTCATTGAATGCTTTTGCACAATATCCGAAAGTGGATATTCCTGGTTCTGAAGTAAGAAAAATAACTTCTTCCATTGTTGCGGGACAGGAATATGAGTTGCAAATACTATTACCAGGTGGTTATAAAACAAGCAATAAAAAATACCCAGTTATTTACCTGATGGATTCGCAATGGGATTTCCCATTGGTAAAATCTATTTATGGCCAACAATACTATGATGGATTCATTCCCGAATTAATTATTGTTGGAGTTACCTGGGGAGGTGTGAATCCAAATCCTGATAGTTTAAGAGCAAGAGACTACACCCCGACAAATGAAGCAAGACTACCACAAAGCGGTGGCGCTGATAAGTTTTTATCATTTATGAAAAGTGAATTGTTTCCCTTTATTGAAACGAATTATAAAGCCGATCCTGAGAACAGGACATTGATGGGTTGTTCCCTGGGTGGTCTGATCACCTTATATGCATTCCTTACACATACAGATATGTTTACTGGTTATGCTGCTGCAAGCCCTGCAGTGGGTTGGGGTAATGAGATATTATATCAATATGAAAAAGAATTTGCTGCCAAAAAATTAATTAAGCCCGTAAGAGTTTACATGACCGTTGGCGACGTGGAAAGAGGTCGTCCTGTTTTTGAAAAAATGGCTGACTATTATATCAATAAATATTATCAGAATGTAAGTATTCATTCAAAGGTCTTAGAAAACACCGGACACTCCGGAACAAAGGGTGAAACTTTTGCAAGAGGGCTGCAATATGTCTTTGAAAAGCCAAGACTGAAATTGAGCGATGCTGTTCTTAATAAATATACCGGGAAGTACAAACTGGATGATGCCAGTACAGTTGAATTGAAGAATGAAAACAATCACCTTGTATGTTATTTTTCACCAACATTTAAATACGATCTGTTTGCAGCAAGTAAAAATGCGTTTTATTCAAACACCGAATTTTTCAATCTTGAATTTAAAAATGAAGACGGCAAGTTAACCGGCTTTCAACTAAACAGGTACAACAATTCACAGTTCATGACCAAAATAAATTAGAATGAAAAAAATATTCTTCTTTTTCTGTATTATAAATGCATTCACAACGATGGCACAGAAAAACGATTCATTGTTGTCTATGGTTTATTCCTGGAACAAATTAGCCCCGATAAAAGAAGATACAAGAGTAAGAAGACAAGTACTGGAAGGGAAAACATTTGCACTTAGTTATTTTGAAATTCATGCATCAACTCTGGAACCAGGTAAGGCCCCTCACCCACCACATGTGCATGATGACATGGAAGAATTGATGATCATAAAAGAAGGACAGGTAAAGATCACAATCGCGGGACTAAGTAAAATACTTGGCCCTGGTAGTATTGCTTTTGCAATGCCGGGTGACGAGCATGGCATTGAAAACGCGGGCAATACAACAGCGACATATTATATTTTAAAATATAAAGGCAAGTTACCAATGGATATTGAAAGAGTTAAACAGGCTGGTGGTTCTTTTATGCTTGACTGGAATGATCTGAAAACAAACAATACAGGGAAAGGGTATCGGAGAGATTTTTTCAACAGGGGCACATCGCAATTGACCCAATTTGAAATGCACACAACAGCATTGAATAAAGATTCTGTGAGCCATGCTCCACATACACATGTTCAGGAAGAAATTATTTTGTTACTGCGTGGTGATGTAACCATGAATATCGACGATAAGTTGATCCCTGCATCGCCAGGCGATGTAGTTTTTCTTTCTTCCGGCATACCACATGCATTGCTGAATACAGGAAAGGAACAATGTGAATACTTTGCTTTTCAATGGAGAAATTAATTGACTTAAAGAATTAAAAACTGCGAAATGAAAAAAATAACACCACTACTCTGCTGTTTGATCACAACAGCACTTTCGTCTTACTCGCAGCAAAAAACCGGGATGTTTGACGGAAACGAAGATGTAGGTAATCCTGTAAAAAAAGGAATGGCCACTTACAATTCTGAAAAACAGGAATACACTATGAGTTGTGGCGGTAAAAACATGTGGGCAAATGATGACCAGTTCCATTTTCTCTGGAAAAAGATCAAAGGTGATTTTATGATCAGCGCCACTGTTCGTTTCATTGGAAAGGGAACAGATCCTCATCGTAAGATCGGTGTCATTGCAAGAAATGTATTAACTGCTAATTCACCTTATGCAGATGCCTGTGTACATGGCGATGGATTAACTTCGTTACAGTCCCGCCATGCAGATACTGCACAAACGACACAAGTAATATTAGCCTCCAATGCGGCAGTTAATATCGAACTCCAACGTATAGGAAATACTTTTACTTTTTCTGCAGCTACTCCCGGAGAAAATTATAAGACCGCTACAAAGGAACTTGTGCTTAATGAAGAAGTATATGCCGGGCCTTTCATTTGTTCACATAATGAAAATGTAGTGGAACAGGCAGTGTTCAGTAATGTCCGCATCATCATTCCTGCTGCAAAAGATTTCCGGCCTTACAGAGATTATATCGGCAGTCACATAGAAGTCATGGATGTACAAACAGGTCTCCGGAAAATTTTATACAGCGCCCCGAATTCCTTGCAGGCGCCTAACTGGACAAAGGATGGAAAATATCTCATTTATAATTCAGAAGGGCTATTATATAAATATGACCTGACAAAAAATACAAATGAAAAACTGAATACAGGGTTTGCCAATCAAAATAACAACGACCATGTTCTTTCTTTTGATGGAAGACAGATCGCCATCAGCAACCATGTTGGTGAAAAAAGAATCTCTACCATTTTTATGTTACCACTTACAGGTTCTGACAAACCAATTCAGATCACTTCTGCAGACTCAGGTCATTCTTATCTACATAGCTGGAGTCCTGATGGAAAGAAATTAATATTTACTGGTCAGCGGAAAAATCAATTTGATATCTGGTCTGTCGACATTGCCACTAAAAAAGAAACAGCATTAACCAACACTCCCACTTTGGATGATGGCCCTGAATATACTCCGGATGGCAAATGGATCTATTTTAATTCAGTGCGTACGGGCACAATGAAACTCTGGCGGATGAAACCTGATGGTACCAACCAGGAACAAATAACATTTGATGAATACAATGATTGGTTCCCGCATATATCACCAGATGGTAAATGGATAGTGTACATTTCATTTCCAAAAGAAATTGACCCCGCTGATCATCCCTTTTATAAAAAAGTTTATTTAAGACTGATGCCATCAAGTGGCGGAGTGCCAAAAACAATTGCTTATGTCTATGGTGGACAGGGAACCATCAATACACCATCATGGTCACCCGATAGCAAGAAGATCGCTTTTGTAAGTAACACGCAACTAAAATAAAACATGCAATCAAAAAAATATATACTTATTGTCATTGCCGGAATATTTAATCTGCAAACAGCATTTGGCCAGGTAAAACTTCCACGACTGGTAAGAGACAGCATGGTGTTGCAAAGGGATTCGAAAATAAATATTTGGGGCTGGGCCTCGAAAGGAGAAAAAGTAAACATCAAATTCAATAATAAAAATTATAAAACAACAACTGGCGCAGATGGGAAATGGTTGATCCAGTTACCGTCAATGAAAGCAGGCGGCCCCTATACAATGGATATTATAGGTAACAATAAAATTTTATTGAAAGATATTTTGATCGGCGATGTATGGATATGTAGTGGTCAATCGAATATGGTACATCAAATGAACATACATGATGTGACCTATGCAAAAGATATTGCTGAAGCAAATAATCCACAGATAAGACATTTTTGGATACCAACACTTACGAATTTGCAAGGACCACAGGAAGATTTGCCAACAGGTTTTTGGAAATCTGCAGTTGGAGATGACGTAAGACCATTCTCTGCTGTTGCATATTTTTTTGCTAAAAAAATTTATGAAAAATATCATGTGCCAATTGGATTGATCAATGCTAGTGTTGGCGGTACACCTATCGAAGCTTGGACAAGCGAAGAAGGATTGAAAGATTTTTCTGCAATGCAGGCCACAATTCAAAAGAACAAAGACACTGCTTATGTAAATGCCCCTGCAAGAAATGCTTTTGCTGGAAATCAAAACAGGCCAGCACAACCAATAGATAAAGGAATGACTGAGTCAGTAAAATGGTTTGATCCGACTTATGTTGCTAAAGGATGGCGACCGATCAATATTCCTGGTTATTGGGAAGACCAGGGAATTAAAGATCTTAATGGTGTTGTTTGGTATAGAAAAGAAATTGATATACCCTCATCAATGACGGGTCAACAGGCAAGAGTTTTTCTTGGAAGAATTGTTGATGCAGATGAGTTATATATAAATGGAAAAAGAGTTGGTAATACAACTTATATGTACCCGCAAAGGAGATATTATGTGCAAGCTGATATATTAAGGGCAGGTAAAAATATTTTTGTAATTCGTGTTACAAACAATGCAGGCAAAGGTGGTTTTGTTCCTGATAAACCGTATTGCATTTTTGCCGGCAATGATACAGTTGACTTGAAAGGAACATGGCAATACAAAGTTGGACAAGTTAATCTACCTCCATCTGGTGGCGGGTTTAGCGGTACTCCGCCGATCAATGCACAAAATCAACCAACAGCTTTATACAATGCCATGATTGCTCCTGTTATCAATTATACTATTAAAGGTTTTCTTTGGTACCAGGGCGAAGCAAATACAAACCGTGCAGATGAGTATGCAAAACTTCAACCTGCAATGATCACTAATTGGCGTAATAAATGGAAACAATCGGATGCCCCTTTCCTTTATGCACAGCTTCCTGGTTTTATGGATTATAATTATCTGCCTTCTGAAAGCCAGTGGGCAATGTTGCGGGAATCGCAATTAAAATCTTTATCCGTTCCAAATACGGGGATGGTAGTTACGATTGATCTGGGTGAATGGAATGATATTCATCCTGATAATAAAAAAGATGTTGGAGAAAGATTGGCGCTAGCTGCATTAAAACTTTCCTTTAAAGAAAACATTGTCCACTCTGGCCCGATCTATCAATCATCAACAGTAGATGGTAACAAGGTCATTATAAATTTCACAAATACTGGCAGCGGATTAATAACAAATGACGGAGAAGAGTTAGGAGAATTTGCTATTGCGGGTGCGGATAAAAAATTCGTTTGGGCCAAAGCAAAAATTGAAGGCGATAAAATTATTGTTTGGAATGATTCAATATCGAACCCAATGTATGTACGTTATGCATGGGCTGATGATCCTGTAAATCCAAATTTGTTTAATAAAGAAGGCCTGCCTGCTTCACCTTTCAGAACTGATAAATAAACAACCGATCAAATGAAAAAAATATTTCTTATTGTATTGATAACAACTTTTGTTTCTCCGGTAATAGCACAAACGACCAAAATTGATAGCAGCAAATATCTACACCTGGTAACATTTACATCGCAACAGGATCATGATAATATGATGCAGCAGTTGAGCATTAAAAAATTAAGACCAGGTCCAAGTGGTAATGAATCTGCGCCTAATCATGCTAATTATGATGAATCAATAGCTAATCCTTGTCCGCAATTACCTGATGTGCTCATTTTAAAGAATGGAAAGAAAGTAACCGACGCAGATATATGGTGGAAACAACGTCGGCCCGAATTGATCGAGGAATTTGAAAAAGAAGTGTATGGCCGTCTTCCAAAAAACATTCCGAAAGTAACATGGACAGTAAAGATCACCGATAGAGAGTTTGTTAATCGTATTCCTGTTATTGCTAAAATGCTTGTAGGTCATGTTGATAATAGTGAATATCCATTGATCAATGTTGATATTAATATGATGTTGGTAGTACCGGCAAATGTAAAAGGGCCTGTGCCGGTGTTGATGATGTTTAGTGGTCGTCCTTCTTTTCCTGCGCCTGCACAACCTGCTCCAGATGAAATGGAAAAAATTAATGATGCTTTTAAAGAGCTGATGATAAAAACTGATCCATCTCTTAAAACAATTTTTGATAAATACCCGGCCTATCAGCCGATCACAAGACTTCCTGCCCCTAACTTTTTTGCTCCACCAAAACCTGACGAAGAGCTTACGCCACAGGAAAGGTTATTAGCAGCTGGCTGGGGTTATGTAACAATTGAAACAAACAGCATACAGGCCGATAACGGTGCTGGACTTACAAGAGGCATCATTGGTTTATGTAATAAAGGACAACCACGCAAGCCGGAAGATTGGGGATCATTGCGGGCCTGGGCATGGGGTGCTGCGAGAGGAT
>DASTZB010000530.1:0-18794 GCA_035764525.1 Chitinophagaceae bacterium
AGACAATAACCTTATTGACATTGACAAAATTATCAAACCAGTTGAAGAACTAAACTTGGATTTTATAGAACAATCAAAAAGGAAAAAAGTAATTGATGAATTATTTAACATAGAAGTACGAATGATAGACGAGGGAGAAGAAACAGATAGATATTTTATTCACGATTAAAGAAGTACGAACGCACAACATGCGGTTTGCTGCTAGCCTACCCTCTGCTGGCCGCGCCGCATAAATAAAATTCTATTTGTTGTAGCGGCGCGGCCGGAAAAGTCATCAAGATCGACGGCCAGCAGCAAGCCGTGGTCGTTATATCTTCTCAAATTGCTCCAGTGTCATCTCATTCTTCACATTCCCCGTATTCAACGTTGTTCCTGGTTCAAACAAAACAACCTGCACTTCTTCCTTTGGATTAGGACGATGTTCAACACCACGTCGTAGAATGATGAATTCATCTTCATAGTCGTGATGATGCCAGACAAACGGAAAAGAAATTTTTATTCATATACAACTATTACGATAGTACTTCTCCTGTTACATTTAGCAATTTTACCTGAGACATAAAACCCCACTATTTGTTGATAGTGGAGAATTATCCTCATCTTATAAAAAAAGGAGTGTGTGCAAGTCAGAAAACAGTCAGCATTAAAATCAGGCTGAATTTTTGTTCTGCAAGCTTAACACTAATTGAACCCTACGAATGTTAGCTAAAACAGCAATGATCATTGATGATGATGAAGACCTTGGCAGTCTATTAATTCCGATGCTCGAAGCAAGGAAGATATTGACTTTCCCTGTCTATTCGTTACACGAAGCTGAAGAATACCTCAGTTATATGAAGCCTACAGTTATTTTTCTTGACAATAGCTTTCCGGATGGATTAGGTATAAACTTTATTCGCAATATTCATCTCGCAGATGAAGAGATAAAAATTATTATGATGACAGCCGAATCAGCGAAATGGATAGAAGAAAAAGCAAAGGCAGAAGGTATCAACTACTTTCTCAGAAAACCATTCAGTATGGAGACGATCAATACTATTCTCGATAAGCTCGAACTTGGCAGAAACTAGATGCTACTTTTATTCTTCATCGCCGGTTCAAAAGATATCAGGTGAGTTGTGTATTTAGCGTAGCATCAAACCCTCCCCAAATTCTCTATCGTCATTTCATTCTTCACATTCCCTGTATTCAATGTCGTTCCTGGTTCAAACAAAATAACCTGCACTTCTTCCTTTGCAGTAGGCCGATGCTCAACGCCGCGGGGAACAATGATGAATTCGCCTTCATTGATCGTAACTGTTTTGTCGCGAAACTCCATATCAAAGCTTCCCTTCACTACATAAAATAATTCATCTTCATTATCGTGATGATGCCAGACAAACGGGCCTTTGAATTTTACCAGCTTTACCATCTGTCCATTCAGCTCACCTGCAATTTTTGGACTGTAATGCTCTGTGAACTGTGAGAATTTTTCGGTGAGGTTTACTTTATCCATAACACTTTTTATTTAAGTCAATTTAGAAATAAATGAACCACATAGACACATAGGAAACATAACCTTCACACAGGATCTATGTGTTTCCTTTGTGTCCTATGATACTATGTGGTAAAAAAGCATACTTTAATGAATTGAGATTTTATCCGCCGTTTCTTTTGCTTTTGTCCGCAAGTGATGCATGTCAGCATTCAGATCATCATGCACCAATGCAACACCCATACGACGGTAGGGTCTTGTTGTTGGCTTTCCGAATATCCTGATATCGGTATTGGATTCTTCCAATGCTTTCTCTAATCCTTCTATTGTAAAATGTTCTGCTGTTTTATTTGCCAATATAACGGCACTTACTCCGGCTCGTTCCAAATAAATATGAGGTATCGGCAAACCAAGAATAGCTCTTGCATGCAATTCAAACTCGGAAAAGTTTTGTGTGCCGGCCAGGGTCACCATTCCTGTATCATGCGGTCTTGGACTTAATTCAGAAAAATAAACCCCGTTATGCGTTAAGAAAAACTCAACTCCCCAAATTCCTGTGCCGGTCAATGCATCGGTTACCTTTTTTGCCATTTCGCAGGCGGCCTCAAAATCTTCATTGCTTATTGCAACAGGTTGCCAGCTTTCCTGGTAATCTCCTCTTTCCTGCCTGTGCCCGATCGGCGGACAGAATAATGTATTTCCGTTTTCCTGAGTTACCGTCAGCAATGTGATCTCTGTATGAAAAGAAATAAATTCTTCAATGATCACTTCTTTGATATCGCCCCTTGAATTGTTGATTGCATAATCCCATACTTTCTGCTCATCATTTTTATCTTTCAATACTGATTGCCCTTTACCTGAAGAAGACATTAGTGGTTTTACAACACAAGGCACTCCAATTTTATCAACCGCTTCGGTAAATTGTTCAAACGTTGTAGCATAAAAATATTTTGCAGTTCGTAGCTCCAATTCTTTACTGGCAAGGTCGCGAATGAGCTTTCGGTTCATTGTAAAATTGGCGGCTCTTGCACTGGGAATTACTTTGATATTTTGTTTTTCATATTCATAAAATCGTTCTGTTCTTATTGCTTCAATTTCCGGTACAATAAGATCAGGTTTATGTTTTGCAACTATTGAATCGAGTTGTTCGCCATTGAGCATATCGATCACTTCAAAATCATCCGATACTTGCATGGCAGGTGCGCCTGCATAACTATCGACTGCAATTACCGTTTGTCCCAATCTTTTTAATGCTATTACCAATTCTTTGCCGAGCTCCCCGCTGCCGAGCAGTAATATTTTTTTATGCATGCTGCAAAGTAATTTATTTATATAAATCCATTAAGACTGTTGTATCCTTAAAATAAAAAAGTCTCCCGGTAAAACAGGAGACTTACTAACCCACAACATTTTTAATAGAAGAATTGTTCTCTAACAATTTTTCCATCCTTCACTTCATACAAGGCGATCTCATCCATTTTCTGACGACCCATTCCTTTCATTGTGCAATCCATTCCCATTGCCACGCTGAAGAATTTGCCGCCAACAACCGGTGCTGAGGTATAACCTCCGTGCATTTCTTCCAGCATTTCACCGAATTGTTTTCCTTTTTCCCTGATTGCCGAAATACCCTCGACGGATTTCATTCCCGGCGAACCTGGCGGCTCAATACTAACCGCATTGTCTGCAAATAACTCGTCCTGGATCTTGTCCCATTGTCCGGTTTGCGCCAGCTCATGAAAACGATTGGCAACTTCCTGTGTGGTCATTACAGCTTCTAGTGTTGACATAGCTTTTGGTTTAAAAGTTAAAAAAGGATGAAGAAGCTACGAATATTTTATCATCGGAAAAATTAAATAATTATGAACCCCGAAATTTGTGGTATGAATGTAGCTTTAGGCGTTCCGATGAGAACTTTACTTTCAAATCTGTTCCTGGTTTTTGTTTGCTGTGCTTTCGTGAGCTGTGCAGTCAGTAACAATCCTCTTCGCAAAGAAGTCAAACAACTTCAAAAAGGAATAATTAAAGATGATACCAGCTATGTGTATTCATTACCATACGAAGAAGGGAGCTCTCATTTAATTGTACAAGGATATTTTGGGATCTTTTCTCACCAGGAAAGGGCTGCATTGGATTTTAAAATGAAAAGAGGAACGAATATTCTTGCAGTAAGGGATGGTGTAGTCATAAGAGTAAAAGAAGATGGCGCTAAAGGAGGCTGGAGTAAAAAATATCGCAGCCAGGGAAATAATATTGTCATCCAGCACAACGATAATTCAAGAAGCGGTTACTGGCATTTGCAAAAAAATGGAGCTTTGGTAAATGTGGGTGATACGGTGAAGCAAGGACAGGTGATAGGATTGAGTGGCAAAACAGGATATGCCGCTACCCCGCATTTACATTTTATTGTTTGGAAAAGTGATAGCCGGGGCTGGCAACAAGTAGCAACAAGATTTCAAACTTCAAAAGGAATAAAATATCTGCGTCCATGGAAATGGTATCGGAATATAAAAGTAAATGAAGCTTTTTGATCAGGCTGTATTAACAACCCGCTGTTTCATTTCTTTCTCCATCATAACCTGGTTGCCGATCTTTATTACTTCATTTATCAATACATCGAAATCATTCCTTATCGTGCGATGATTAACATTAGCAACCCGCAAACAATAATTTCCATTTAACCTGGTGTATGAGGGTGCTGCAATTCCTCTTTCCTGTAACCGCATCAATATCTCTTTATTCAGTTTGTCTAAATCAAGATCATCCCTTTGCGGGTTAAACCGAAAACAAACAATGTTAGTAGCAGTTGGTGCGGTCAATTCCAATTCCTCACTTTCCTCTATCAGATTTGTCAAATACTTTGCCTGTGTAACGTTTTGTCTGATAATCCTTGCAAACTTTTCAATACCATGTTCCTTTAAACTCATCCAAACTTTTAACGCTTTAAAATTTCTTGATAGTTCAAAGCCGAAATTTGACGTTAATTCAGGACCTGCCGCAATACCTCTTTCATTATTGGAGATATAATCAGGTTGTAATGCAAATGCTTTTCGATGCGCTTCAGCATCTTTGACCAGGACCACGCCGGCTTCATAAGGGATCGACATCCATTTATGCAGATCAAACGTTATGCTGTCTGCAAACTCCATACAATCCAGACGTTCTTCATTTTCCGGCAACAATTTTAATAAAGCACCAAATGCACCATCAACATGCATCCATAAATTTTCTTTGCAACAGATCCAAAATATTTTATTCAGATCATCAATTGCCCCGGTATTTACAGTACCGGCATTTGCTACTACACAAAAAGGAATGTTGCCTTCCGTTTTATCTTCTTCAATAAGTTCCTGCAGGTGTACGGTATCCATTTCATATTTTTCATTTACTCTTACTTTTCTTACACCCTCTGATCCTATCCCGATTATTTCTGCCGCTTTCTGGATACTGCTATGTGTTTCGGTTGATGCATAGATGAACATTTTTTTCTGTTCATTGATCCCCTGCTTTCTTATTGAACTACGCACAGAATTCCTCGCAACTATTAATGCATTCAGGTTTGCCAATGATGCGCTGCTCACTAATGCGCCACTGCCTTCTTCAGGAAAATTCATCATCTGTTTACACCAGTCAATCACTTGCTGATCTACATACATAGGCGCCTGGTCACCAAGGGCAACATTACAATTCATTCCGGCTGCAAGCATCTCTGCAAGCATTCCCTGGGGAGTACCCGCACCCATCACCCAACTCCAGTAACTTGGGTGAATATTGCCGAGATAATAAGGAAGAATGTTTTGTTTAAACTCATCATACACTTCTTCCAGCTGCATTGGCGAATGAGGCAATGGTGTTTTGAAACTATTTTTGACTGACTGAGTCGGTTTTGTCCATACTGGTTTTTCCCTGATGGTTTGTAAAAAATCAACCATATCATTTACCATCACGTTACCAAGTTTTTTAAGTTCAGCCCAATCATGAGGATCCAATGATTCCTCCTTTACCACAGGCTTACTGTTATTATTTTTCATATAAATAAGGTCTTATTTTTGAAAAATTCTCGTGGAAAAAATTCCGGTTGTCTTTATTTATCCATTGCAATAATGATTCCCATAAGGTTGACTTCATAGACGGATTAAAGAAATCAATATGCCCGACTTGCTTTAATCCTATTTCTTGTGGTTTTAAATGATACCATGTAATGGATGCGCTGGCAAAATGATTTAATAATTCATTCACCGCTTTGGGCGGACAATACCAGTCGTCGGTAAATGTGTATGCAAGCAGTGGCACGTTTATTTTCCGGTAGTTGTTATCAGGGAATGCATCAAACAAACCGTTTGGATTATCACACCAGTTTGCCAATTGCAGGTAAACGCCTTTGGGTAATTTTTCCCGTTTCCTCTTTTTATCTGCCGGTTTATAGCCAAGGAGCCAGCTCATCGTCCTGCTCTTTGATTTTGAGATTTTGAGCAAAATTCTTCTGTGCCAGGGATATAATTTTTCACAGGTCAATGCACTGCTCACTAAAATGATCTTGTTGACGTATTGACTTGCTGGCGATAGCCCGATGATTTCTCCGCCCATACAATGGCCGATATAAATAATCTCTTCGACCGTGTAATGCTGTTTTGTATAAAGCAATACAGCGTTTATATCCTGAACGGCCCACTGATGCATATTTGCTGAGTAACCACTTAAGTTTTCCGGTGCAGATCTACCCATGCCGCGATAATCAAACGTTATTACAACAAAACCCTGTTGAATTAAATAGTTTGCAAAAAGGTCATAATACTCATGTGTTAGCCCTACACCTGGTGCTATTACGATAACTTTTTTGTTACTTTTTTCCGGAGTATAATAACTGATCCATATCCTTGTTCCGTCGTTCGTCCTGATTGTGGTACCTGAATGCATACGTTGCTGCTTTAACCTTAGTGCAAATTTTAAACAATCATTCGTTTATTTAAGCAGGATTTGCCTGGAACGGTCAGGGAATTGAGTGAAAAGCCCTTTTTATGAGTATCGAGGCTATGAAAGAAGCTGCATTAATTCTTCTTTTCTGTTTTTTGAAACCGGGATCTTCATCTTGTTCTCCATAACGAGGTAGCCACCGTCACCACGAATGAATTCCTTTACCCTGCCCAAATTGATGAGGTGTGAATTATGAGGTCTGAAAAAATCAAACTGCATCAGCATTTCTTCAAAATCTTTTAGTGTTTTTGAAATAACTCTTTTTCTGCCTTCAACGAGATAAACGTTGGTATAATTGCTATTGGCTTCGCAGACGACAATATCATTCGGGTCAACAAACTCTATACTTTCTTTTGATGCGAGTGCAATTCTTCCCCGTTTACCTTTTCGTTCTGCCTGCACATTGTTCAATAAAAGATCGATCTGTTCAGAAGGGATCTTTTGCTGTGATTTTTTTAAATGTTTATCTATGGCTTCTTTAAGTTCTTTGTTCTGCACAGGTTTCAATAAATAATCGAGTGCACTGAATTTTACAGCCTGAATACCGAAGTTGTCATAAGCAGTGATAAAAATAATATCGAATGGAATATCACGGCCCAGTTCTTCAAGCACATCAAAGCCGGTAAGCATCGGCATTTCGATATCGAGGAATAAGAGATCGACAGGGTTTTTCTTCAGGTAGCTGACGCCGTCAGCTGGCTTTTCGAATGATGAAATAACGCTTACATCCGGACAGTAATTCTCCAGCTTCCATTTCAGCGTATCGATACTGTCTTTTTCATCATCAATGATCACTGCTTTTATCATAAAATTTTTTTTTCTTGGTTAAACAGGAATTATCAACTCAACTTTTGTTCCTTTTGCATTTCCCAATTCATCTTCCATATCATAAATATTGATCGAAGCATTCATGTTATATAATTTATTAATGATCTCGATCCGATCCTTTGTTATTTGCATCCCCATGCTTCGCTTATGTTTGTTTTGCTTTTGTTCCTTTAATTCGGCAGCTTTTTTTCTACCGATACCATTATCTTCAATTACACATAACAGATCGTCTGCATGTTTTGAAATATTGACCTTTACCAATCCTTCGTTGCCGTTTGTTTTATGCATCAATCCATGCCAGATCGCATTTTCCACGTAAGGCTGTATCAACATGGGTGGTATCACTATCGAGCTTGTCTCTACATTTTCATCTACAGCAATTGAATAACAAAATTTATTTTTAAAGCGAAGGCTTTCCATTTGCATATAAAGTTCAAGCGCCTCCAGCTCATCTTTAAGGTTAATATAGTTTGAACGGGAATTTTGCAGGATCAGCCGCATCAATCTTGCAAAATTATTCAGGTACTCAGACGCTTTCTTTGATTCATTACGGATAATGTAACTATCAATTGAATTGAGGCTATTAAAAAGAAAATGCGGATTCATTTGTGCCAGCAATGCACTCATTTCTACATTCGCCAATTTTTTTTCATATTCCGATTTTAATCGTTGTTTCTTATTTACCTGCTCCACCCTGAAACGATACAGCCAATACGTCGTCATAGCAATAGCCAATACAATGAGTGTAATAAACCACCATGTGAGCCAAAATGGAGTTGCAATATGGACCGGCATCTCTGCTATCTTTTCATTCCATACACCTTCATTATTGGCTGCCTGTAGTTGAAAAACATAATTGCCGCCAGGCACATTCGTATAGTTAGCAAAACGCCGGCCCGATGCTTCCGTCCAATCATCAAACCCGTTAAGCCGGTAACGAAATTTTACATCTTTGGCCATTGTATAGGCCTGCGCAGAAAACCCAATGGAGAAAAAATTTTGTTTATACTTCAGGGTAACTGGTGAGCCATTCATTACTAAACGCAATGGTTTATTCAATACCTGCATTTCAGTGATATAAGGAACCGGGATCTCTGTGTTTCTTCTTAATTCA
The DNA here is from genome assembly GCA_035764525.1 of Chitinophagaceae bacterium. Classification (GTDB taxonomy): domain Bacteria; phylum Bacteroidota; class Bacteroidia; order Chitinophagales; family Chitinophagaceae; genus VBAS01. The sequence continues at coordinate 8,391 of DASTZB010000530.1, forward strand.
GCAGGATTGGCAATAACGATATCGTTACGGCCGCCAAAAATAATTTCACCTGAAGGAAGAAAAGAAAAATGAAAAAAATCGGGCTCATCGACTCCATACCGGAAACTATATGTTGTAAAAGAGAGGTCATCTGCATTTATTTTTACCATTTCTTTTGAAGTGTAAGCCCATACTTCACCATGGCTGTCTGTTGCAAGTCGCTGCAAGAAATTCTGCATTCCCCTGTCTCTGATATTAAATTTATGTACAACGCCTCTCAATGGATCGCTGGCCAGAGAATAACCCAACCATCCATCTGCGCTGAGTATCCATATCCTACCTGTCTTATCTTCTGCAAAGGACTGTGCAGTTGGAAAACTGTTCTTTTCGTTTTTTACATAGATAAAATTGAAGATAGAATCCTTTTCAGCAATATAAACCCCAAGTCCATTGCTTCTTTGAAACCACACATTGCCACGACTGTCCTCGAAAAAATTATTGAGCCTTCCATAAAATCCACCTTTAATCCTGCCATAGACCTCGCTTGTATCGGTTGATAATAACCCATCTTTATAAATATGATATTCCCGTGTCTCCGGGTTCCATTTTACCAACCCCTTTGTATCATCAGATACCCATAAGTTACCGCCGCGATCCAGGATTATTTCACCTCTTGTCGAAGCAGAAAAAGGAGGTATTCCCTGGAGTGGTGTGATAATTTTCTTTTTTTCTGAATAAAGGTATAGTCCATGATTAGAGGAAATAATATATTCTCCTGTTCGTGTTTGCACAAATCCCCGCACGGCTTCGTCTTCTTTCAAAAAAGTAGTTAGTGAAGGAAACAAAGATTTGGTCCATTCCTTTTTTAATTTATCAAAATGAAATATTCCCCCCGCAAATCTTGGACAGACTGTTATGTTATTTCCTGATTTGTCTGATAAAATATAAAATGCAAAAGTCATTTCAGGGCTAACAAGATATTTGAATGAATAGCGGGAAAATTGCTGCATAGCCGGGTCGAAATAACTTAACCCATTGATATCTGCATGCCAGGCACGGTTGTATTCATCAATGAAATCAATCGCGTAAAATTCATTTTTATCAAGGTTATTTGCTTTATACCAGGTTACATCTTTCAGCTTTGAATCATAAACGACCAATCCTGCACTCGTTGAGATCCAAATTTCATGATCATTTTTACGGATAAGTCGACCGGTAGGGCTGTTCAATATTCTTTGCCCCTCTTCATTTTTCACACGTAGGCGAGTAAATGTATTTGAGACCGGATCAAACATATTTACACTCGCTCCCCAGCTTCCTACATATAAGAGCCCATCATCATGATGATAAAGGCGGCGAAAAACATTTAATGCAACCTGGTAATCGGTGCTTTTTTGGGGGAAAGTAAATAGCCTTACCTGGCTATTATATTTATTTATTTCCAATAATCCACCGGTAGTGCCGGCCCAAATAATTGAATCATTTGTTTTCGACTCTTCGAAGCTCAGAATGGAACTATTTGGCCCAAGTGAAGGTATGAGCGGTGGATACTTATCTGCTGGAACATTAAAAAAACGAAAATTATCTTTCGCCTCATCATATAAACATGCTCCTCTCCACTTTGTACCTATCCAGATTTTACCATTCTTGTCTTTATACATTGTATTAACAGGCTGATCAAACCTTCTTTTCAGTGAATCCGTTTTTCCATTATTAGCTAACTGGTAATGTCTGAAAGTATAGTCATTTGTATTTAATACCGAAATCCCCTGATCAGTACCCATCCATATAAGATTCTTTGCTGGCTGAACAGCATTTATCCAATTATCAAAAAGAGAATACCGCAGATCGCCTCCTACCTGAAATACCTTCACCTGTAATCCGTCGAAACGACAGAGCCCTTCGCTGCTACCAATCCAGATAAAACCATCTTCTCCTTTCTTTACTGCAGGAAACTCATTTACAGGCAGCCCATTTTCTTTTGTTATTAAGACAGGTTTATCAAACTTGAATTGAGGAAATGCTGATAGCGCAAGAATAAAATTCAGCATCAGTAATATAGATATGTATCTGAATCGGTTCATTGGTGTGGCAAATGCGTGATAATAAATTACACCATTTTTTTTGATCCTTTTAAAACTACTTAGCAACTAACTCTTTTCTTTTCATTTTTTATCCGGTTCTTGATTAGAATTTCGCTTTTATTGAGCAAATCCTTGGCAATCTTGAGTGCCGGTCTTTCGGAATCAACGTTTTCTCTTTTAGGGGTATCTCTCAAAATACCAAGCTTACGGGGAATGAATCGGTGTAACTGGCTAATCAACTGTTTCTATTGAATCATCGGTGATGTAACCTTGCGATCATGATCAAAACTTTATCAAATGAAATTAATTGAAAAGATTGTAGAAGGGATAGGGACATTCTCGCCAATGGTCATTCTTATTCTCGCCTGCATTTCTTATTTAAGTTTTCCCGAAAATCAGAATTCCTACCCCGACCAAATTATGAAAGAAACAAAAAAACCAGATGAAAAAACCGGAGCCGATACAGAAATACAATCATACTGGCTGTATAGAGATTGAATAATAAAAATTCAAATCCTTTAAAACAAGATGTATAAGCAATTATTGCTGAAAAAATATAAAATCAAAACCATTTAACCCGTCTGCCTGCTTGGCGGGCAGACGTTAAACCTTATCAACAATGAAAAATATTTCCTTATTTATCCTTTAGTTCAAAACAGAAACCTTTAACCATTAATCTTCTTAATCATGAAAAAAATTCTTGTTCTTTTGTATGGAGTGATCTCTTATCTCTTGTTCTTTGGCACTTTCCTTTATGCATTTGGATTTGTCGGAAACCTTTTTGTTCCGAAATCAATTGATGGTGCACCCCAGGTGCCTTTGGCACAAGCAATACTTGTAAACGCTTCGCTGCTTTTACTTTTTGCTTTGCAACACAGTTTAATGGCAAGACCAGCATTTAAAAACTGGTGGATCAAAATAATTCCAGAGCAGGTTGAACGGAGTACCTATGTATTACTGTCAAGTCTTTGTCTCATTTTGCTGGTATTGTTGTGGCAGCCTATGGGCGGATTTATCTGGAGAGTAGAAGAGCCGATAGCTAAAACCATCTTAACGATACTTTTTATTATTGGCTGGCTGATCGTATTGATCAGTACTTTTATGATCAATCATTTTGATCTTTTCGGCTTGCGGCAGGTATGGTTTTATTTCCTGGGAAAAAAGTATGAGCCGCTTCGCTTCCGGATTCCTTTCTTTTATAAATATGTTCGTCACCCGCTTTACCTGGGTTGGCTGATTGCTTTCTGGGCGACTCCGATAATGTCTGCTGCTCATTTATTGTTTGCTGTGCTTACAACGGGTTATATTCTAACAGCGATAAAATTTGAAGAGAAGGATCTGATCACTCATTTCGGCGAAAAATATTTGAATTATAAAAGCTGGGTGCCAAAGATCATTCCTTTTACAAAAAAGAATCCAACAAAATAAAACGCCATGAAACCACTTTTTTTAAAACGATATCTTCAGAAATATGGAAAGAAGGCATTAATAATTTACCTGTGCTGGTCAGTAATAAAAGGAATTGCCCTACTCGTTTTAGGATTTAAACTGTTTAGTTGAAGCGTTCATATTTTCTGGTGTAAAGCAAACCCCGTAAGGTTTGCTTTTTTATTTATGTTTACAGGAAAAATAAGTGAGCCTACAGCAGATCTGGGAACAATTTATTGAGGGAATGAAAAACACTACATTGCTGGAATACATTGCTGTGTTTGCGGGTATTGCCAGTGTGTGGTACAGCAGGCTGGAAAACATTCTGGTTTACCCGGTTGGACTCATCAATACAATTATATATGTATGGCTAAGCATAGAAGGGCAATTATTTGGCGAGGCTTCGGTAAATTTTTACTATACAATGATGAGTATTTATGGTTGGATACTTTGGACAAAAAAAGATAGAGAACAACACGCTATTGTTCATGTTAAGTTTTCAGATCGCCGCTGGTGGCTATATCAATTGATTTTTTTCGCAGCCTTTTATCTTGTCATATTTATTTCGCTTACTTATTTAAAAAGATCGTTTGCTCCCGGCGCTATTCCATGGGCAGATGCTTTTGCCAGTGCCACCGCATTTACCGGCATGTGGCTAATGACTAAGAAAAAAGTAGAAAGCTGGTATTGGTGGATTGCTACTAATATTGCTTCTATCCCGTTATACTTTGTAAAACATTATGTGTTTACAAGTGTGTATTATCTTGTTTTATTAATCATGGCAGTTTGGGGATTACTGGAATGGAGGAAAAGAGCCGCTTTAAAATAATTCTATGAGCTATTGCAACTTTATCAATTCATTGAAACCTGATGAACAAAATGTACATCGTGAATACCATGATAAGCACTATGGCTTTCCTATCCATGATGACAACGAACTATTCTGCCGGTTGATATTAGAGATCAACCAGGCTGGTTTAAGCTGGACAACGATCCTGAATAAGCAACAAAGCTTTCGGAAAGCTTATCACAATTTTGAAATAAAAAAAATTGCCGGTTATAAAGAAAAAGATTTTAAAAGACTGATGAATGATGCTGGTATTATCCGGAACCGTTTAAAGATCAATGCGGCGATCGAGAATGCAAGAACAATTCTTCGGTTACAAAAAGAATTTAAATCATTCGAAAACTGGTTAGATCATCATCATCCGAAGTCGAAAGATGAATGGACAAAATTGTTCAAGCAAACTTTTCGGTTTACCGGCGGTGAAATCGTCAATGAGTTTTTAATGAGTACTGGGTATTTGCCAAATGCACATGAAGAAAGCTGTCCTATCTATAAAAAAATATTAAAAGCTAAACCTGCATGGAACAAAAGCCGCTGATAAAAGTAGCGGTGATCGGTCCGGAATCGACCGGCAAAAGTACTTTGTGTGAATTGCTGGCACAGCATTACAACACACAGTGGTGTCCCGAATTTGCCAGGGAATATTTGCTTACGCATGGAACCGATTATACTTATGACGACTTACTGTATATCGCCAAAGGACAGCTCGCCATGGAAGATGAATATATTCAGTCTACGGTCAACAGTCCACAGTCGATAGTTAACGCTCGCTCACAGGTGACAGCTCGTAGCCCGCAACTTCTTTTTATAGATACGGAGATGTATGTTATGAAAGTTTGGTGCGAATTTGTTTTTGGAAAATGTCACAGGTGGGTGCTTGACCAAATTATCGAAAGAAAATATGATCTCTATTTATTATGTAATACTGATCTTCCCTGGGTTAAAGATGAATTAAGAGAATATCCTGATCTGAAAACAAGAGACCAGCTTTATCATATTTATAAAGACATCATGATAAATCAATCAACGCCATGGGTGGACATAAGCGGCGATTACCATGAAAGACTCCAAACGGCAATAAAAGCCGTTGATCCACTGATCGCGGGATAAAATATCCATTGTACATTCGGGTATCAATGAATTTATTTTTTCAAAAACATCATCGTTTACTTTTTTATAGCAGCTGGTTATTGCTTGCATTGGCGCAGGCCGCTTCCACAGAATTAATTGCTGACGAAGCCTACTATTGGGTGTATTCACGATTTCCGGCCTGGGGTTATTTTGACCATCCGCCGATGATCGCCTTCTTAATTAAAGGTGGCTATGCAGTTTTTCATAATGAGCTCGGCGTAAGATTGATCTGCGCTGTACTTAGCACACTAACTATTCTAATTACTGAATCACTTATTGAAAGAAAAAATCCATTTCTCTTTTATACAATTGTATTAAGCATCGGCTCATTGCAAATTGCCGGATTTTTGGCTGTGCCCGATACCCCTCTATTGTTTTTCACCGCTTTATTTTTTTATATCTATCGTTCTTTTATTAAAAATATAAATTGGCAAAATGCATTGTTGCTTGCCATAGCCATCAGTTTACTTTTTTATACCAAGTATCATGGCTTATTGATAGTTCTCTTTACATTCTTATCAAATATTAAATTATTTCTTAGGTGGCAAACATGGCTGGCGGGTTTTTTTGTATTGATATTGTATGCTCCGCATCTTTTATGGCAATGGGATCATGATTGGGTAAGTTTTCGATATCATCTATTCGAAAGCAATGTGAGTTCGTATAAATTTGCTTATACTACGGATTATCTTCTTGGTCAAATTTTACTTGCAGGTCCATTAGCGGGTTTTATCCTTTTGCCGGCGGCGTTTATATATAAAGTGAAAACGCAATCTGAAAAAGCGCTCAAGTTCACATTGATCGGTATTTATTTAATTTTTCTAATAAGCTCTTTTCGTGGAAAAGTAGAAGTAAACTGGACAATGCCCGCCTTAATTCCTTTGATCATTTTAGGTCATCAATTTCTTATTGACAAAATTTCTTGGATAAAGCCATTAAGAATACTTGCATTCGCTTCTCTACTACCAATTATTGCCGCCCGCATTTATCTTGTTGTTGATATTGGACCCGACAATTCATTAAAAGGAAGATTTCATAATAAGCTTTGGGCAAAAACGATCGCACAAAAAACAGGCGATATTCCGGTTGTATTTTATAACTCTTACCAGCGGGCATCTTTGTTTTGGTTTTATAGTGGTGTGCCTTCTCATTCACACAATTGGTATGGTGACCGCAAAAGCAATTATAATTTCTGGCCAACAGAAAGTAACCTGCTTGGTAAAAAAGTTTTTATAGCCGATATATATAGTCTTCAAGCTTTTTCAGATTCTGTAAAAACAAAAAAAGGTTGGGTGGGGTTTAGTTTGGATAGCACGTACGCCGCATTGGGAGGAATCAAATTGATTGTTGAACAAAAACGTATTGGAAAAGCTGACTCCGTTCTTTTCATTTTTAAGATCACTCCTCAGGTGCCTGTGGAATATCGAAACTTTCTTCAGTCACATTCCAGTATAAGCACGGACTTGCTCATTGGTATTTTTAGTGGAAAAAATATGATACGAGAAATCAAAACAGGCATTACTGCACAACAAATTGCAAACCAAAGAACTCCTTTTGACATATCAATACCTCGTGATCTGCCTGTTACAAATTATGAGATCCGCTTAGGAATTAAAACAAAAAACTATCTGACGACCCATAATAGTGAGACAATCCATTAGACCTTTCATCTATTTCTTTTTTTCAACCACTTTTTCCTTAATTATATCTTGTACATCCGGATCACCTTCCAGATTATTCATTTGCTGCAATACCCATTGTCTTCTGCCTGCAACATAATTTGATAAAGGCTTGACAGAGTAATTTTTCGGATTCGGTAAGCAAGATGCAATCATTGCTGCTTCCACTCTCGTCAAAGATGCCGCAGGCTTATTGAAATAAGACTGTGATGCCGCCTCGATACCATAGATCCCTCTCCCCATTTCAATTACATTCAGGTAAACTTCTAAAATCCGCTTCTTACTCCAGATCAGTTCGATCATAAAAGTAAAATATGCTTCAAGACCCTTTCTTATCCAGCTCCGTCCCTGCCATAAAAAAACATTTTTTGCAACCTGCTGACTGATGGTGCTTGCACCATGAATACGGTTCGGCTTTCTTTTGTTATACGCCATTGCTTTCTTAATATTCTTCCAATCAAATCCACTATGATCTGGAAAGATCTGGTCTTCGGAAGCAATCACGGAAAGTTTTGCATTGTAAGAAATTTTATTCCATCCTACATAATCTCTTTTTAATCCATTCCCACTTAGCCAGCTTATCAGTTGGGTCAAAGTGACCGGTGGATTTACCCATCTAAAAAGAAGTATGCAAAAAAAATGAAAGAAAAAAAGGAAAATGAAAACCCGCTTGGTCCATTTCCAAACTTTTTTCAAAAACATCTTTGTCTTCATTGGACTGCAAAATAACTCTTAGATCTTATCTGCGTAAAAAATCAATCCCCAAAGTAAGATGATGCCGAACCCAAATAATACAAGTCCATTGATACGGCTGAGGATTTGAATATTATGCGGGGTAAGTTTTTTCCTGATCTTCTGCGCCATCATTACTTTTAAAAGGTCGGTAGCCAATACAAATGCCAGACAGGTAATAAATGCGATGATGCGGTTTTCTATTGTAAGAGTGATAAGCGTGGTAGATGTGGTAAGCCAAAAAATAAAAACTGCCGGGTTAAGGGTATTCATAAGAAATCCTGAAAGAAATGTTTTTACATAGTCTTTTTTAGTGAGGCTTAAAACCTGAACACCACTGTCATCCACTTTTACTTTCTTAAAAAAAATGAAAAAAACTCCCATCGATATAAGAAATGTACTTCCTATAATTCCAATAAAATTTTTGTGCTCCACCATGTAACCAAATAATTGTGTAAACACATTACTGATTAATACAAGTGTAATATCCGATGCCGAAACGCCCAATATAAATGCGATACCGCCACGATGCCCGTTATTAAGGCTCTGCTTTATGATTGAAAAAACGACCGGGCCAACTGATATTGTCAGTAACAAACCAAGAGTAATTCCCTTTAGAATGGCTTCAAACATTATTACTAAAATAATGATTTACTTGTGGGTTGGCTAATGAAAAGTACAGTGATGTAAGCTATGATAAAATAAAAGGGGTGTCAGGTCTTTCCATTTCCTAAAAACCGGTTCCAGTCTTCCAGCATTTTCCCCTTCATTACTCTTGGAAATTTATGCTGGCTGCCCAGCTTTCCTTTCAGCTCCATAAATTTCATAAATTTCTCTTCTGGTAACTGTTCAAGAAAAACTTCTCTTAATGCGCTGTCTCTTTCGGTGGCATAGTCATCATTGAGTTTGCGCAGATGCTGATCAATTTTATTTTTTAGTAGTTCGGTGTTGCAGTTATCATTGCTTGCGATATACCATTTGTGTGCAAAAAAGCTTTGATAAGGAAATCCGACAACGGTGTATTCAGGGATACTGATATTTAATTCCTCGCTTACAAGCTCTATTGCCTTGTTCATATTCTCCACACTAAGATGTTCGCCGGTCAGGCTAAGAAAATGTTTTGTACGACCCGTAATCGCCACCTCGCAATGTTCAACATCAACAAATTTTATCGTATCGCCGATCAGGTATCGCCAGGCCCCGGCATTGGTGCTTATTAGTAATGCATATTCTTTTCCTTCCTCTACTTCATGAATCATTTTCACTTCGGGATCGGGAGCCAAGTTGCCATCGTGGTCAAAATTCTTATCATCAAATGGAACAAACTCAAAATAGATATTATTATCAAGAACAAGCTTCATTCCTTTTGCATGTTCTCTTGTTTTATAACCAATAAATCCTTCGCTTGATAAATAATTCTCGATATAGACGATGGGCTTCCCTAATAATTTCTCAAACCCCTTTTTATATGGTTCAAATGCAACGCCACCATGAACAAAAAATCCAAGGTTGGGCCATATCTCATGAATATTTTGCACTTTGTAATGTTCGATCACCATTTCCATGCACATCTGGCACCATGCCGGCACGCCAACGATGTAACCAATATCCCATTCCCGGGCATGTTCGACTATCTCATTCAACTTTTCCTTCCAATCTTTCATCGCAGCAATTCTTCCTCCCGGTTTATAAAAGGTCTGAAACCAGAATGGCCTCTTTTTAGCAAGGATGCCGCTGAGATCACCCGCATACCAACCCGCTTTTCCTTTTTGCAGATCAGTAGCACCGCCGATCATCAGGAAACCCTTTGTCATTGCATTATAAGGAAGGTTCTCGTAACTAAAAAGTGTGATCAGTTGCTTAACATAGTTAATGGTATTGCTGCGCAGCATTTCTTTTGTAACAGGAATATATTTACTTGCTGCTTCGGATGTGCCCGAGCTAAGTGCATAGTATTTTATTTTTCCGGGCCATGCTACATCGGGCACTCCTTCCAATGTTTTCTTCCACCATTCAGCATAAATCTTATTGTAATCATGAACGGGGACTAATTCCTGGAAACTTTTTGCAGGAAGACGGCTTAAAAGAATATCATCAAAGCGATATTGTTGGCCAAATTCTGTGAACCTTGCTTTACGAAGTAATTTTTTTAAAACCCTGATCTGTTGTCGCCGCGGATCATTTTGAGGAATGCGCAATGCTGCAGCGATCGCTTTTGGAATTTTTATGTCAATAATGTTGGCCATAAGGTGATACTAAAGTTACGATTGTTCAAAGGATTGGGGCGAATATACAATGATGTGACGAATAGCGTGTTGATATGTGTTTAACGGAAGGGAAGTGTTGTCATAGCCAGTATTTTTCGAAAACCTATTCCCGCATGCAAAAACAATCTGTATAAGGTTGGTTTATTCCCATAATGTTTTCTTACAAACAGATCCATCGCATTATAAAAATCCCGGATATATTCATGGTTGTAAATAGTGCTGCCTCCTTTTAAATGTGTAACGCTAACCTTGCCGAG
>DASTZB010000531.1:0-3143 GCA_035764525.1 Chitinophagaceae bacterium
TTTTAAAAATGGATGGTCGATTGATAATTGCAGTTAATCGTAATATCCGATTACCAAAAAATGCCGCTGCAGTTTTAGTTGTACCCGAAGGATCAATCATTGATAATGTCGAAGATTTTGTAAAGGGGCGATTACATGCCAGATGGCATATGCCAAAACCTTTAAAGGTCAGTACTACGGATACGGCTCTTTGGGAAAAGCGATGTGAGGAGGTGAGAAATTCCTGGAAAGATAAATTTTACTTTAAAGAAGAAAAAGAACCGGAGCCAGGCTTGAGACCGCCTCAAATTGGTGCCTTACACGCGGTTCTCGCTCATTGGAAGGTTACCCATAGTCCTGCAACGATTGTTATGCCTACCGGAACTGGCAAAACGGAGACAATGCTGGCATTATTGATTCGCGAACAAATTACTCGTTTACTTGTTGTAGTCCCTACAAACGCACTTCGGGAGCAAATTGGAAATAAGTTTAAAACTCTAGGATTATTAAAAAGATTTGGAATTATAAGTCCAGATTGTAAACATCCACTTGTGTGCACTCTTAGCAAGCGACCTACTAATAAAACTGAAGTGGATAACATTTTCAAACGCAGTAACGTTATCGTGACCACAATGGCTATTCTAAGCGGCTGCAATGACGAAGTAGTTAAAGAAATGGCAGATATCTGCAGTCATCTCTTTATTGACGAAGCGCACCATATTCCTGCTCCATCCTGGGATAAGTTCAGAAAATATTTTAAGAGTAAGCCAATTGTTCAATTCACAGCCACGCCGTTTCGTACCGATGGAAAATATATCGATGGTAAAATTATTTTTAACTATCCTCTAAAAAAAGCTCAGGCAGAAGGATACTTTAAGCCAATCCAATTTATTGCAGTAAATGAATGGAAACGTGAACAGGCAGATATGGAGATTGCCCGCATAGCTGTTGAACAATTAAAAAAAGATTTGTCTTCAAACCTCGATCATATTTTAATGGCTCGCACTTCTGACATAAAACGGGCTAGCGAAATTCATAAACTTTACCTAAATGATTATCCTGATTATAACCCAATCCTGATTCATAGTAACTTACCAAAAAAGAGTCAATCGAAAGCGCTTGAAATGTTACTAAACAGAAAAACTCGAATTGTGGTATGTGTCCAAATGTTGGGCGAGGGATTTGATTTGCCAGAATTGAAAATCGCAGCTCTTCATGATATCCACAAAAGTTTAGCAATCACTCTGCAATTTACAGGTCGATTCACCAGGAAGAAAGATACAATTGGTAATGCAACTGTGGTTGCGAATATTGCTGTCCCTGGTGTTGAAGAAGCTCTTCAAGACCTTTATGCAGATGATGCAGATTGGAATTCATTACTGCAAGTACTAAGTGAGGGCGCTACAGGCCGTCAAATATTACGTTCAGATTTTTTGAAAGAATTCCGGGATGTACCCGAAGAAATTCCACTCCAAAATATTTTTCCGAAAATGAGTACTGTCGTTTTTCGCACTTCTTGCTCACGATGGAATCCGGAGAAAGCTGTAGAATCAATTAAAGAGCGTAATATATTCGTCAATCCTACCGTGAACCATACTCATAATGTGGTACTATTTATAACTCGCGAAACCGAACCAGTTCCATGGGGTAATATAAGAGAAATTCAAAATATTCAATGGCATTTATACGTTGTTCATTGGAACAAAGATTTAGGACTGCTATTTATTAACAGCTCCAATAATGCCAGCCACCATGAAAATATTGCTAAATCAATTGCGGGACAAGACGTACAATTAATTCATGGAGAAGAAATTTTTCGAAGTTTACATGATGTAAACTATCTTATTTTAATGAACTTAGGACTTAACCATTCAATTAGTCGAGCTATGCGCTTTACCATGTATATGGGAAGTGATGTAGCATCAGGATTAAGAGGTCCGGAATCACAAAACAAAATAAAGTCAAATCTATTTGGAAAAGGATATGAAAAGGGAGATAGAACAACAATAGGTTGTTCACAGAAAGGACGAATATGGTCTTACCGGGTTGCTTACGATATGGCTGCTTGGGTGAAATGGTGCGAACAAATAGGGAAAAAATTGATTGATAGCTCTATTAATACTGAATCCATTTTCAAAAATGTTATTATACCGGAAAGGATCATTAAAAGACCTAATCTCTACCCACTTACTATTGAATGGCCAGAAGAGTTTTTGGAGAGACAGGAACTCTTAACAAATATTTCAATTTGCGATAGATCAGTAGCATTTTTCGATGCTGACCTTGAATTATTAAATCCTTCGCGTGATGGGAAACTGTGTTTCCGAGTTGCGGTTGCCGACAGGACTGCAGATTACGAAATACGTTTTATAAACGGAGGAGTAGAATACGTAGCAATCAATGAACAAACTGCAAATGTTCTTTTAGGGAAGAAAATTATTTCATTAAGTGATGCATTTAGAGAAAATTGGCCGATCGTAAGATTCGAGAATGGCGGTTTCCTTAATTATGACGAACTCTGTACTCCTCGACAACCTGAGAAGCGTACTCCATTTGATAAAGGTGAAATAATACAATGGAAATGGGATGGAATTGACATTAGGAAAGAATCTCAGACTGAGAAAAAGCTTAATGACTCAATACAATTTAAGGTTATTCAGGAGTTAATTAGCTCTGGGCGATATGATGTAGTATTCAATGATGATGGGCCAAATGAAATTGCTGATGTAATTGCTCTGAAAGAAGTAGATAGTAAGCTAATTGTTGATTTGTTTCATTGCAAATTTTCAAGTTCATCAACTCCAGGCGCGAGAGTTGATGACTTGTACGCTGTCTGCGGTCAAGCCATACGAAGCGTCTATTGGAAAGGTAGCCTTGCCAGGATGTTTGAACGAATGCGATTTAGAGAAATGAGCTATCGAGATCAAAAAGGTATTTCTCGTTTTGAACTGGGCGACTTTTCTGATATGATAAATATTGGCAAAAAGGTTCATACTCTTACTGCTGAATTTAACATTTACATTGTTCAACCCGGGCTATCATGTGCAGCCGCTGAAAATAATCAACTTGAACTTCTCTCAGCAACGGATGTATATTTAAACGATACCTATGCGGTTAAATTATTTGTTATTGCAAGCTCGTAATTCTTCTTCTCCAAAGAGCTT
>DASTZB010000532.1:0-5470 GCA_035764525.1 Chitinophagaceae bacterium
TAAGTAATACCCAATGCTGAACCAAAATTGTGATACCTGTTCTTTGCATTTGTATAAACCCGGTAACGATCCTGTCCTTTGCTTGCTGCATTGCTGCCACTTGCAGTCGTTGCATCCCTGTTACGGTCAAGCATTGCGATCACTGCTGCATCAGAGCCTACAGTTTCACCAATAGGGACATATACCTGCACCTGTCCAAGAAATCCATCATAGACATTGCTGTATGCATCAATATCGATCACCAATTTGTTGTCAAACAAAACAGATTTATATCCTATCTCCAATGAATTTATTTTTTCGGGACGGGCATCGGGAAGATTAGCCCAAACAAGTAGATTTTTATTTGCCAAAGCTGCTGCATCTGTATTTCCCTGTGCACTTACTGCCGCATTAAAAGCTATAACGGATGCTTGTGTGTAACTATTTTCCAGATAACCGAGACCTTCATTTATATACGGCAAACTGCCTACACGTTTCACTCTTCCATTGTTTACATAAGACAGCGCTTCAAACAAAGCAGGGAAACGATAACCTTGCTGGTAAGTAAAACGAAAATTATGTTTTTCATTAACTGTATAAACGGCTGCAAGACGCGGCGTAAACTTTGGTTTAAATTCAATGTTATCATCAAACCGCAACGAACCGAAAAGTTTTAATTTTTCATCAAAAAAAGTTTTGGTTAGCTGCGTAAAGAATCCAACTTTATTATAATGAACATTTTTTCCAAAGCTTCCATCTTTTAATTGCTTGTTACGTTCACTGATAGGTCGGGAAAAATCAACAAAATTATTTCCATCAGGGATGATCTCGTATAATCGATAGTCACCACCAATAAGCAGGTTAAATACTTTTATGTATTTGGAAAGATCCCATTGTGCTTCGGTATGATAGAGACGGCTGTTTTGCACCAATGCGGATCCTCCGGTTTCCGGCGCATCCGGAATAGTGCTTGACTTGATATCCCAATTATTGATACTTGTAATAACATTTACCAATGAATCGAAACGAACAGTACCGGGTTCTGCACGACCTGCGTCAGCAATTGTCCGGGCATATTGAGTAGCAGCCGCAAGATTCGCATTGGTTAACGGGCCGTTTGCTGCGACGTAAGCATTCAATGCATTTTTATATTTCGTTCCCCATGCATTGTTTGATCCACCACTGTACAGATCCAAATTATCTGCTGTTGGCTTTACATTATATGAATCGCCGGTGTTTTCTATAGAAACATAACTACGGACAACAAAATTGTCGCCTTTTAATTCGAGATGATGATTTTGCACCAGCACATTATCCAGTCTAATTTTATTTCCGCGTTGAAAAACTCCATCGAGTTTACCAACACGATATGAATAAGATAATTCAGCTTTATCGCTGAGGCGATAATGTAAGGCGGCATCAAATTTCAGGTTGTCAACTTTAGGGCTTACCAGATGAGTTTCCCAATAACCTGTTCTTGCAACACGTAATGTTTGATTTGTATTACCATTAATAGTGAGTCCGCCTACGGATACAACATTGCTTCCCGCCAATGCATCATCGCCATATTTATTCCAACCATCGAAGGCAACATTGTTTTCTCCATTAAGTGCAGGAAAATTCGGATTGGCACTTTTTAAATTATTTGTATTCTGGTCAAGCCGGGTATTAGAACGCCAGTCAATACCCTGCATGTAACTAAAATTAATTTTAAACGCAAACTTATTGTTGAATGCTTTTGCATAACGAACAGCTGATTCAGTTAAAAAAGCAGGATCGTGATCGATACCATCAACATGATTGATTCCTGTTTTTTGATAAAAACCAAGTCCCTGGTGTATGAATGGATCTTTGGTGATCAGGTTTGCCATTCCATTAATTGCATTCATGCCATATAAAGCGGAAGCAGCGCCGGGGGTGATCTCCACGCTTTGAATATCAAGTTCAGTAGGCCCGATCGCATTACCGAGCGGTACACCCAATGTGGCAGCTTGCATATCCACGCCATCTACTAATTGCATGAAACGAAAATTGTTGGGAATATTAAAACCTCTTGTATTCGGTACCTTAAAAGTAAGGCTGGATGTTATCATCTGTACTCCCCTTACATTTTCCAGTGCATCATAAAAACTCGGAGCGGCAGTTTCTTTAATAGCCCGGATGTCTAATTTTTCAATAGCTACCGGGGATCTTAATATGCTTTCCGGCACTTTTGATGCGGTAACTACCACAGCAGTTCCCAACACTGCCTGCGTTGCCAATGCTACCTGCACATTTGATCCAAGCGATTTGACTTCAAATTCCTGTGGCTCAAAACCGACAGATGAAAACACTAACGTAAAAGGTAATTTTGTTTTTGTACGCAATACAAAACTTCCTGTTGAATTTGTGATAGTACCGGCAACCGTTCCTTTTACCTGTACACTAACATCGGGTAGCGGCAATTGTTTCTGCTGGTCAGTGACCTTACCTGAAACTTCAATGATCAAATTGTCCTGTGCAAAAATGAAATTGCTGATAAATAATAGCGATAAAGCGGCGAATAAATTTCTCATCGTTTGATTTTTCAGTTGATTTAAAAATTTTCTGGTAATAATTCCATTGACAAGTAATAGCTAAAAACAACATCGCTTCATAATGTTGCTTTTAAGAAATAGTGCATTCGTTGATGAGTATTTCATTTTATAATTAATAAAAATGACTGAACAAAAATAGGAGGTGTTTATTATCCTACCAAATTGGTAGACTACTATTTTATAAAAAATTTTATTATTCATGAACAGTCATTAGTTAAACTATTTTAATAAGGATTCGTATGCTCCAGATAATAACCAGGATGCCTAATAATAAATAAGAAGTTTTTTTAGGAAGTTTCCCGGCAAGCTTTGCGGCAATTGGTGCAGCTACCAGGCCTCCTATTACTAATGCAAGGATCGTTTGCCAGTGACTGACCCCGATCATTGTAAAAAAAGTAAATGCACTGGCCAGTGTAACAAAAAATTCAGTGAGGCTTACTGTTCCTACGGCATATTTATGACTTCTCCCGGAATTAATTAATGTGCTTGTAACGATCGGACCCCAGCCTCCGCCCCCGAATGAATCAAAAAAACCACCTACACCGGCAAGCAAACGATATCGTCTGAATTTCTTTGGCGGTTTTTTATCTCTGAAAGCGTTTAGAATAAATTTTACTCCAAGTATAAGTGTATATCCAGCAATAACAGGCCGTATGAAATCTCCATATTTATTTCCCATGATCACCAGCAATATCGCTCCTCCGATTGCTCCTAGTACCCCGGGTATCAACAAAGCTTTGAATAATTTTTTATTTACGTTGCCGAACCGGTAATGACTGTACCCGGATGCTCCGCTTGCAAACATTTCGGCAGTATGAATGCTTCCGCTGATAACAGCAGGATTAACACCGGCAGATAATAATATTGTTGCACTGGTTACACCGTATCCCATTCCTAGAGCACCATCCACCATCTGTGCTAAGAACCCGGCGAGCAGCATAATTGGAAAAGCGCTATCCAAGGTTTGATACCATTTATAAGTATCGTTTGCCATTTGTTGTAAAGGCAGGTATGAAAAAATAAAATAGCCAATAAGCATAAAAGCAAAAGCCAGTAATGAATAAGTAGCAATACGGCGCCATCGGATCGCATTGAAACTATTATCATTCTCCACCAGCGCCTTTGTGAGCTTATTCAGCTTTTTTACTTTATATTCAAAATTTCCATTGAGTTTACCTCTTACTTTATGTAAGTTTTCAATCACATCATCTAATTCTCCGGGCAACGCATCATGCAATACTTCTTTAATACGTTTGGCTGCGGTTGGAGATTTGCCATTCGTTGAAATAGCAATTTTCAAATTTCCTTTTTGCACAATGCTGCCCAGATAAAAGTCACAGAGATCAGGAGTATCTGCCACATTTACTAAAATTCCTTTTTCAGTTGCCAGCGCTTTTATTTCTTCATGTAATTGCCTGTTATCAGTAGCCAGGATAATAAGGTCTTTATTTTTTAAATCCTCTTTCTCAAATTCCCGTTGAATAATATTGCAGGAAGGATGCCTGAAAACAAGTTTTTTTATCTCATCTTTTATTTCAGGAGCTACAATTGAGACTTTTGCTTCGGGAGAATTAGCCAACAACGAATGTAGTTTTTCCAAGCCAACATTACCACCACCAACCAATAATAATTCCAACTGATCCAATTTCAGGAAAACCGGGTAAAGCTGATTTTTTTTATCAAGCTCCGAAGAATTTTTCTGTATATACTCGTTACTATCCATCGGTTTTTTTAATATTCCATTTGATCGATCCACGCTTTTGCATTCTTTGCTGCATAAGAAATTATTATATCGGCACCAGCTCTTGTCAATGCGGTCCATATTTCAAGATGTGCTGCTTCACGGTTTACTAAATTTTTTTCCGCTAATGATTCAATCGCTGCATATTCACCACTTACATGATAAGCAGCAATAGGTTTTAATGTTTGTTGTTTCAGCTTTGCAATTATATCAGTATACAATGCAGCTGGTTTTACCATTAAAATATCGGCGCCTTCCTTTTCATCACGTAAAGAACTTGCAATTGCATCATTGATATTTAATGGAGACAATTGATATGTTTTACGGTTCTTTAACCCATTTGTATTCGGAGCTGAATGACAGGCATCACGGAATGGTCCGTAAAATTGTGAGCTGAATTTTGCCGAATAACTCATGATGCTTACAGTATCATATTCCAAAGCATCGAGTGAAGAACGGATAGCAGCAATACGGCCATCTGTCATATCACTGGGTGCAATGCAATCAGCACCGGCAATAGCAAGTTGTGAAGCATATTTGCTCAATGCATCAACAGTTTTATGATTCACCAGTTTTGAATGGTCCTCATTTAAAATACCACAATGTCCATGTGTCGTATAACTGCACAAGCATAGATCAGAAGCGATCCAAATATCATTGCCAAAATTCTCTTTGATTAATTTAATAACAGATGTTGCAAAGGAGAAATCAAAATTGTTTTCTTTCTTTTCTGCAGGAACAGGGAAAAGTAAAAACTTAGTTGTTCCTGCTTTTATACTTTGTTCAATTGTGGCTAATACACTTGAGGGAGTATCTACTTCTATATCTGTTAATCCATTAACTGCCCTTGGTTCAGCAATTGCCTCATCCACAAACAATGGTTGAATAAAACTTTTGTGAGAAAGTTTTACCGAAGCGGTAAGCTCCCGAATATGTGCATCAGCTCTTAAGCGACGCTGTGTGATCGGATAGAATATCTTCTCCATTGTTCAAAAGCTTTAATTGTTGGAAAAATTATTGGCTCAATTCCTGCCTGTTTCAATAATTCCGCCGTTTCGCCACCGGCACATAAATGTTTTGCGACAGGTTTAGCATACTTACCATAAAATTCATATTGTGAAAAACTTGTCCAGAATATTGCATCAGCAGCACCAATTGATTCCTGGATCTTTTT
>DASTZB010000533.1:0-6373 GCA_035764525.1 Chitinophagaceae bacterium
TTATATGAACATAAAATTTTTGTCCAGGGCATTATCTGGAATATTTTCAGCTTTGATCAATGGGGTGTTGAGCTTGGAAAACAATTAGCGAATAAAATTTTGCCCGAGTTAAAAGATGATGAAAGAATTTCATCGCATGATTCTTCCACCAACAGCCTGATAAATATTTTCAAAGAAATGAAGAATGATTTAAACTAATGTAAAATAAAAGCCCCTTCATCGATATAAATCAGCTTCGGTTTACTTGATCGCTTTCAAATCATAAATCTTACCTGCCGTTTCAACCTTTACAGAATAAACTCCATGAGCTAATAATTTTCTTGAAGAGTTTATTTGTAATGAAGTTTGAGTATAATTATTATACGTTACATCATATATCTTACTTCCTTTCATATCGTAAATGCTAACAGCAACTCTGCCATTAGGAGTTTTGGCAAATTGGATATTAATGGTATTTGTTATAGGATTACCGGCGAGATAAACATCTTGTTTGCCAAATGAATTCTTCACCAGTACTACATCACTGTAATCAAACGTGTTGTCAATGTCGACTAACTTCAAACGATAGTAATTGAATTCTACAGCCCGTTGCGGATCTAGAAGGCTGTAATCTCTTGTTGAATTGCTATTGCCAGCCCCTGCAACAAAACCAATCTTTTTGAAATTGATACCATCCAAAGATTTTTCAATTTCAAATCCTTTACTATTTTGTTCAAATGAAGTTGACCAGTTCAGCTTAACATTTTCACTTTGCAGTTTACCCGTAAAGCTTAATAATTTCATTGGTAATGTACCTGATATACCCGGTATACCTGCACCAAAGCCAGAAAATCCATTGCTGAAAGGGTATGATAAAGTATAGTGAGTTCCCAGCATACCTAATATCGGCGTTACCACCTGCACCGTCCCCACTCCATCAGGTTCTGGATTGGCCGGAGTAACATTACTGATCTGGCTTGGCAATTTGATCAGTTGGATATTTGCCCACGATTGGCCAGTTGCTGTTTGCCATCCGGCTACTTCCGCAGCAGTGAAGTATAAAGTAATTGTGTATTGACCAGATGGATTATTATTAGTTGGAATGACTCTGAAAGTTTTGTTCATCAGGTAATTCGCAGTGTTCGTATTCCAGAATGGTGAACTGCCTGTTCCAGCACGGTCTAGTTGAATACTTGTACAGCCGTAATCATGCGAACTTAGATTTTGAATTCTTCCAATAAGTTCTCCATCTGCCGAAGAATATAAATAAACATCTGCATTAGGACCAAGATATACTGACCTGGAAGAATTGACAATAGATTCTATTGATGTTCCTGGTTTGGTGCCCGAGACAATTATATCATCAATACCAAAAGACAAAGCTTGATTACCTCCAGTATTGTCAGCAGTGAAAGACCATCCAAGAAGGAATGTCGTATTACTTAATGATGCAGGTAAATTCACCGTTGCTGATTGTGTAGTAGCCTGATTAAAATATTGTCCTCCCACATTTTGCCATGAGCTTCCTCCATTTGTTGAATAAACCAGTCGTCCATAGTCAGTAGTTCCGTCACCTCCAGCACGCCAATTGAATTGAACCTGTAAACTGGAATGAATTGTCGCATCTACCTGCTTATACATAATGACTGTACTGGCATTTGTACCATATCCACAAAAAGTGTTTCCTCCCTGTATTCTTGCCACCTGGGCACTATTGCCGGTTATATTAGCAGTACAACCTGTGCCGATCACCCAGTTATTACGATTTCCAGAACCAGCTTGTTGCGTTGACCATCCGCTTACAGTGCCATCCCAATTCTCTGTCCAAATATTTTCAGCATAAGGTCCTGTTGGAGCCGAATCATTATCATTTATTGTAAACGTGTACGTTTGATTTGATGAACCGGTCTGCGCATTCGATGTACCCGATATAGAATAAGTCAAAGTAAATGTTTCCGGCACTTCCACCTCCGCATCATCATAGATTCGCAGGTTGATTATTTTAGGTGCAGTGGATCCAT
The DNA here is from genome assembly GCA_035764525.1 of Chitinophagaceae bacterium. Classification (GTDB taxonomy): domain Bacteria; phylum Bacteroidota; class Bacteroidia; order Chitinophagales; family Chitinophagaceae; genus VBAS01. Next base: position 2,001 of record DASTZB010000533.1, read on the forward strand.
TCGTAAATACAAATACATTGTTGGGTGAAGTAAAGTTTCCATTTGTTGTGAATTCATAGTCGATACCCCGCGTAGCTGTGGGAACAGGAACTCCTTGAATTGAAACAGTTACCGTTGCATCACCTGTCGGCGCATTTGCAATGACCATATTTATGGGATAATCAGTATAACCACGACATCCATCGGTTGAAGTAGTTTGTTCTGTTGTTGACCCCGATGATGATACAAAACTTATTTCTGGCGTTGTTGAAATCGGTATTGTTGCAGTAAATAATCCCCGGCCATGTGTTGCGGCTGCTATAGTTCTGTCAGTTGCACGATATTGTAACATATCAACTCTGACATTAGCAAGACCAGAATTTGTAGGACCCCAATCAGTAGAACCACCATTTAAATTATCAGTTGACCATACACCGAGTTCTGTTGCTATCAAAGCCCAATCAGAGTTTCTTGGATCGAACATTACCCAACGAACCGGCATATCAGGAAGATTTCCTTCAACAGAAGTCCAGGAAGTACCACCATTTGTTGTTTCCCAAATGCTATTAACACCATAATTACTATAAGTAACCAGGATATGATTTTCGTTTGATGGGTCTATTGCAATACAAGAAACTGATCCGGCAACACCCGTAGCGGTTAGAAAATTGACAGTATTTGAAGTTCCGGTATTTGCATTATTTACATAACCAATACGGCCATTATCAAAACCGAAATAAACACGGTTAGAAAGGGAAGGTGAAACAGCCACATGTGTTATCGTGTCAGTAGTCGAGGAATTTGACAAAGTAACAAGAGAAGCGGTATTCGTTGTACCTATACCGGTGATACGTGTATAACGGTTAAATTGATAGTTCATAGCCGGACCCGGATCAACATCTTCAGAACTGCAGGCGTAAAGAATGTTAGCTGTATTATCATAATCAGTTGGGTTTATAAAATCACCACTTCCATCATTTGGATCCGGGTCAACATATAGTGTACTAAACGTGGCTCCCCCATTGGTAGAAATATAATAATTATTATAAACATAGGCAGTGATCTGAATATTAGGATTATCCTGATCGATATGGCAAAATGCTCCATCTCCTCCTGTAACTTCTGTTGTACTGTTTACCCCGGCCGATGTAAATTTTTGTGAACCGTTATCCTGCGCTCCAGCAAGAAAAAAATTTGGCAAAGTAGGATGAATAGCAACACCATAGAACTGCGTTACATTATAACCCGAATTTTTTTCAGTAAAATTTGGAGAAGCAAGATTGGCATCAGCGGAATAAAATATGCCTCCATCACACCCAATTGCAATGCGACTGCTGCTTCCTGGTGCATAGGCGATCTGGTGTATGTCCGAATGTACATAAGGTAATCCAATTGATCGCCAATCTGAAACCTGGTTCCAGGTAGCCCCATTGTTTGTGGATTTATAAACATCGATACCACCAATGTATAAAGTATTAGCATTATTTGGATCTACTGCTGCAATAAGATCATACCATGCCTGTGATCGGGTATAAGGTCCCCCTTGGGAATAATTAGGAACTGTTCTGTTTGTCCATGTATTGGTCGATGCATCGTATTGTTTGATGTTACTGACATTGTAAGTTCCGTTACCTTCGAAAACTGCATAAACAACATTTCCATTGCTTGGCGCTGTTGCAATTTCTATGCGGTCATAGTTATCACCCGCTGCAGGGATTGAATTAGTGGTCGGGTTTGGTGTAATATCTGTCCAGGTTCCCGCATTACCAGTATTCACTCCATTTACAGAAAAAGATGAGCGATAAATTCTCCCTTCTGAAAAATTACCGATGGACGCATAGATATCTCCATTGACAGCAAGTTCAAGATCGCAACCTCTACCGCTAGCAAAACCAGCAAGGGGGGCTCCTAATACTTGAGTCCATGTTGTTCCTCCATCTGTTGATTTCTGGATACCTCTAGCCTGGGAACCTGTCCTGTTTCTAACCGTCGCATAAAGATTTCCGTTTTGATCGATCAGCAAGTCTTGAACATATGCGAAATTGAGAGTGTACGATAGTTGAGACCAGTTTGAACCCCCATCGGTAGATTTCCAAATACCTAATCCTTCAACTGCATCCCCATTGAACCAACCCTCACCTGTGCCAAAATAAAGTGTATTGGGCGATGAAGGGCTTTGCACAAAAGAAGTGATTGCTATATTATCAAAAAGATCATTTATTTTGTTCCATACGGGGGAAGCGACCGTTATATCATTTGTATACCACAAACCACCGCCAACACTTCCTGCCCAAACTTTTTTATAACCATTGCTTACATCATTTAAGTCGTACCAAATTACACGGCTTCTTCCTCCAACATTCGATGGTCCCCGTTCTACCCAATTAATTCCCGGTACTAGCGTTGCCAGTCGATTGTTATTTAGTTGAGAAAGTTTTTGATCCTTGAAATTTTTGGCCTGTATCAGGCGCTGCACCGGGACTGAATTTGTATTAAGGTCTTTTGTTCGTCTTATATCTTGTTGAATAGCGAGATCAATCCTATCTTTTTCGGCTTCTTCATTTTCCCTTTGTTCGGTTTTGTGGTGTCTCTTAGAAAAATATTCCCATGTATAGTACCCAAAAATTAAAAGAAGTGCAACAAGCGCTACAACTGTAGATCTCTTTTGCATAGAAAATTGGATTTATAATTACAATAACCGGTTCAGGCTAAGTAGTTAAACGGAAACAAAACATTAAAATTGCAAGAATTAAAAAGCCCCCAAATTACTTGAGGGCTTTACTTAGTATTATTACCTAAAAGATTCTTTTACCATTTATCTACATCCTCATGCTTACCATTATCAGAAGGAGTTGGAGTGGGTTCTGCTTCTGCTTCTGATTTTTCGTTATTCACTGTTGTTGCTGTTGCTTCAGGGTTTTCGCCTTCACCATTTTCTGAAGGTGCATTGTCATGGTTGAATGCATCAAAGTCAAAATCGGGCATCAATTCTGTTTTTACATAATCAACGGCTTCGCCGAGAGCCTTGATAAACTTATTAAAGTCTTCTTTATAAAGAAAGATCTTATGACGATCATACCCGTTATCATTGAATCGCTTACGGCTTTCAGTAATGGTCAAATAATAATCATTACCCCGGGTTGTTCTTACGTCAAAGAAGTAAGTCCTGCGTTTACCAGCACGAATTCGTTTGCTGTAAATGCTTTCCATTTTGTTTTCGTTGTTATTCTCGTACGCCACAGCTAGTGTTTTACTGATTAATAATCACATTCTTAGGAAGTCACAAATATAATTATGTTTTTGATATAGCCAAATTTGTGGGGATTTTGTTTCCCATCCTTTTAGGATTCTTAGCGTGCCTGGGAGTCCTGTTGCTGCTGGCGGCTATACAATTCAGTGTAGAATCCATTCAAGTTCAGCAATTCTTCGTGTGTGCCCTTCTCTACAATTTGACCGTCCTCAATAACTACTATCTTGTCAAAATGAAAAAGTGAAAAGACCCGGTGAGTTATAATGATCGCAGTCCTGTTCTCAAGATATTCGTACAAGTTTCCGATGATCTCGTTTTCGGTTTTTGCATCCACGGCGCTGAGGCAGTCATCAAAGATCACCAATCGATGATCCTTAATTAATGCACGGGCAATTGATATTCTTTGTTTCTGTCCACCGCTCAAGGTGACACCTCTTTCTCCGATCAGTGTTTCATACTTTTCTCCAAATCCCAAAATGTCTTTATGAACACTTGCCTGCATCGCAGCTTTCTCCACTTGCATATTACTGCCATCTTTCATTCCGAATGAAATATTGTTGGCAACAGAGTCGCTGAAAAGAAAAACATCCTGGGGTACATAAGAAATTTGTTCCCGCAATGATTTAAGATCAATTTCCCGGATATCTGTTTTCTCAAGCTCAATTGTTCCTTTTGTAGTGTCATACATTCTCAATAACAACTGGGCAACGGTAGATTTTCCACTGCCCGTTCTTCCAATAATGGCAATCTTCTCTCCTTTTTTAATCGATAAACTAAAATTCTTTAACGCCTCAATACCTGTATGAGAATAAGTAAAGTCTACGTTATTAAATTCAATATTGCCATCGATCTTGATTTTCTTAGGCAATGGCTGATCATAAATAGCAGGCTTAGTATCTAAAAATTCATTTAGCCTTTTTTGGGAAGCCGCTGCTCGTTGGATCATACTGGCAGTCCATCCAATAGCACTGACGGGAAACGTAAGCATATTTATATAGATCACAAATTCTGTAATCGTTCCCAGCGACATTCGCCCTGGTTCGTTTATATAATAATACCCACCGATCATGATCGTAAGCAGTGTGCTTAATCCAATAAGCAATGCCATAGAAGGAAAATAAAGTGATTCAACTTTAGAAAGCCC
>DASTZB010000534.1:0-4599 GCA_035764525.1 Chitinophagaceae bacterium
TTACGGTAAATCAAAAAATGAGTTTGATAAATGGGCATTAGAAGAAAGTCAAAAGTCAAAAGTTAAAAGTCAAAAATCGGTGCCTCCTAATTGGTATGGGTTAAAGTTTTTTAATGTGTATGGACCGAATGAGTATCACAAAGGACGAATGGCAAGTGTGATATTTCATTCCTTCAATCAAATTAAATCAACAGGGAAAGTAAAACTATTTAAATCTCATAAGCCGGAATATAAAGACGGCGAACAGCTTCGTGATTTTGTTTATGTAAAAGATGTTGTCGATATCTGTTATTGGTTAATGAATGAAAAAACTGCATCCGGTTTATATAATTTGGGAACCGGCAAAGCGAGAACGTTCAAAGACCTTGTGACCGCTATTTTTAAAAGTCTTGGTAAAGAACCAGTAATTGAATTTATTGACACACCACTTGATATTCGTGACAAGTACCAATACTTCACTGAGGCTGATATGACGAAACTTCGTAATGCTGGGTATAAAGAAGATTTTTATTCATTGGAAGAAGGTGTTGAAACCTATGTAAAGAATTTCCTGATAGACAAAAAATATTACTAAGCCCCCAAACCCCCTAAAGGGGGCTAAGTACCATCACTTAAATCAAATTTCAATACACATGGAATATTTCTGATATTTGCTTATTGTTGTTTGCCACGCCGATAACATGGGTGTGGCATTTTTATTAAATAAATGTTTATGTCAAAGAAAATTGCAATCATTGGCGGTGGTAATCTTGGTGCATCAATTGCCGAAGGCTTGATTCAAAGTGAATTTAGCCGCCCGGTGGAACTTTCTATTACAAGAAGAAATCTTGCACCGCTCAGTCGCTTTGCCGAACAAGGTTCCATGGTGCATAGTGATAATAAAAAAGCAGTAAAGACTGCTGAGATAATTATCCTTGCAGTAAAGCCTTACAATTTTGCTGACATCATTGATGAAATAAAAGCAACCCTTGATCCAAAAAAACATGTCGTTGTTTCTGTCATTACGGGAGTTTGGATCGAACAACTACAAAAAGCAATTGGTAAACCTGTGCCTGTTATTCGTGCCATGCCAAATACAGCAATCGCCATTCAGCAAAGCATGACATGCCTTGCACACGCAAATGCATCGATATCTCAAATAAATTATATCCGCCAGTTATTCGATCAATTAGGGAAAACTGTAATGATCGATGAAAAGTTAATGGATGCAGCAACGATTCTTGGTGCATGCGGTACTGCTTATGCGATGCGTTATATCCGTGCAAACATCCAGGGCGGAATTGAAATTGGATTTGATGTGACTACAGCTGCTATGATCGCTGCACAGACGGTAAAAGGCGCTGCCCAATTATTATTAGAGAAAGGAACTCACCCTGAACATGAGATCGATAAAGTAACAACTCCAAAAGGATGCACCATTGCCGGTCTTAATGAAATGGAACACCAGGGATTTAGTTCTTCATTAATACGTGGTGTTGTCGCAAGCTATAAGAAGATCGCAAAAGATTGAGACCTACGAACAGATCAATTCGGCTCATTAATTGTTGAGACATTTATTTTGTCAATCAATCGAAAAATATTTTCTAAATACTCAGGTCTTCATAGACAACCCCGATAAAAAAAACATCGATTGACCTTATAGATTCCCGCCCAAGGAAATTTTATTACCTCTCCTTCGAGTTAAACAATTACATGTTCATGTAACAAAGTTCTTATTTGAGCAACCAGTAACCACTTTCACGAGGGGATATTGTTTAACTGTAAATTCTATTTATTATGAAAAAAAGTGGACAACCATTGCCAACATTTGGCAAAGTAATTTTTGGGGTAGTATGTATTTTTTTCTTTAGCGGATTATTAATAACGGCTTGTAAGAAAACTGATACCCGAGCATCTTCCACTGAAGAGATAGCAACGGCAGCATCATTGGGTAAATTAAAGAGTGTAGATATCCAAACCATCGCCGATGGTTTTGTTTCAGCTATTGGCGTTGTTGCATCACCTGATAATACAAATCGTTTATTTGTTATAGACCAGATCGGGAAAATATGGATCATTGATGCAACTGGTAATAAACTGGCCACTCCTTTTTTGGATGTAAGCAGTATGATGGTAACACTTATGCCGGGATATGATGAACGAGGTTTACTTGGCCTGGCATTCCATCCCAATTATAGCACGAATGGAAAATTTTATGTCTTCTATACAGCGCCACCACGGCCCGGAGGCCCGACAGCCACAACAACATGGAACAATACAACCACGATAGCTGAGTTCCGTGTTTCATCTAATGCAAATGTTGCGGATATAAATTCTCAACGTTTTCTTCTTCAATTGAATCATCCGCAATTTAATCACAATGGTGGCACTATTGCTTTTGGTCCTGATGGCTATTTATATATTTCAATTGGTGACGGTGGAGGAGCAGATGATGTAGCGCCGGGACACGTGGAAGACTGGTATGCATTCAATGCAGGCGGTAATGCACAGGATATTGAAGCTAACCTGATGGGAAATGTTTTAAGAATTGATGTAAATGGAAATCCTTACAATATTCCATCAGACAATCCTTTTGTAAATAAACCAGGTCTTGATGAAATATGGGCTTATGGTCTTCGCAACCCTTATCGTTTTTCTTTTGATATGGGTGGTTCACGTCGCCTCTTTCTTGGTGATGCAGGACAATCAAGATATGAAGAAGTTGATATTATAGAAAAAGGAGGTAACTATGGATGGAATGTAAAAGAAGGATTTGAATGTTTTAATGCCGCACACGATCTGGAGGAAGTAGAAGAATGTCCTACGATGGATAATTTTGGTAATCGTCTTATTGATCCGGTAATATCAATTAATAATGCTGCTAACCCTGAAGGGGGCAGAGCTACAACAGTTATCGGTGGAAATGTTTATCGTGGACATGCAATACCGGGCTTTATGGGTAAATATATTTTTGGAACATTTTCTCAATCTTTTACAACCGGAGATGGTGAATTGTTCATAGCGAATCCTGCCGGCCCCGCACCATGGTCATTCGAAGAAATAAATTTGGCGAGTCATCCAAATGATATCGGTTATTTCTTAAAGGGCTTTGGACAAGATCTGCAGGGAGAAATTTATCTTGCTGTTTCAGGTAGGTTAGGACCATCAGGAACATTGGGAAAAGTAGTTAAGCTGATTCCAGCTCCATAATAATTGTTGTCATAATAAAGTGCAAGCAATCTAAAAGAATGCTTGTACTTTTTGTTGATCAGCTTTAGAGCTACTATTTAAACTTTGCTTGCGACGCTCCGTTCAAGAATCTCTTCATCATTGGGCAATTGCGTTGTCCCTGCTTAATCGGGAAGCTTGTTGAAGTGGTTGCACTTTCTATTTCAGTAATTCTCTCAAATTGCTTCGGCCTTCATTACTAAAATTGAAACAGGATTTAAAAACGGCCTCGCAATGACGAACACTCCCAACGATAACAAAATTCAAAACCCCGGGGCCTTCGTCATTGCGAGGCCCCGATTCATTGGGGGGCCGAAAGCAAACTAAAAATCGTCTAGCCAACTTTGCTCAATTGTGATTTCAACATATGGAATAGAATCTTATTCCTGCTTAAAAAAGAAAACCGGTTTTTACCATGATCATAGATACTTCGCTTGATCGGCCATAAGATATATTTAAGCCCATGTTATTAAATGGTACGAAATAGAATCCGCCGCCGTATCCGACATGAAGTGTTTTAGAATCCTCATCTTCTATCCAAACTTTTCCATCATCGACAAATCCCAATATCCCAAAATTTCCTCTTTTAGATAAACGCAATCTTAGTTCTGAATTCTGATAAAAATTTGTTCTTCCTGAAAAACGATAGCGCCAATAACCACGAAGATTTTCACTTCGTCCCAAAGTGTTTGCAAAATAAATATCATACTCACCGAAATTAGTTGCTCCACCTGTACGATGGGCAAATACCAACCTCCTGCCAAGTGACGTGAAAAACGAAAATGAACCGTGGAGATTCAGGTAGGAGGATGTCTTGTCAAGATTATCACGGTAGATAAATCCCGATTCAAATGTAAAGCCTCTTGATGCATTTTTCTTTACATCAACACTTGTATAACTCCAATCACCAGAAACCCCGCCGAAATGTTTTCTTTTAAATACACTTGAATCAACATCAGAATGATCCGAACTGATGTATTTGCCCGGTGTATTTAAAACCCGCACTTCATCATAGTTCAGTCCAAAACGAACATATACATGTGGTGTTTCACGGGTGATGCCGGGGCTAAGCGATAATGCCTTTAACCCGGTTCTGTAAAAAGTTTTATCTTTTACCAATAGTACAGTTTCGTTACCGGCGCCATAATAATTAAATACAAATTTTGGGCCCCTGTACATTGCAACAAGATCAAGATCCCATTTTCCAAATACGTGTTTGAATAATCCTTTATAACCAAACCCAACAAAGCCTGATGCGGTTGTGGCTTCTATCTTGAGACTCTGTTCCCATCCAAATGGTGCTTTGCCCCATTTTTGTTTTCTATACTTGAAGCCCAGACCAAAATAAACCCCATCATCAGGGTTATAACCCGGAATGATAAATGGCATGAA
>DASTZB010000535.1:0-2176 GCA_035764525.1 Chitinophagaceae bacterium
TTTCGCAGGTTCCATTTCTTGAGCTCCAGGCAGCTTTTAAAGATGCGATTCTTGCTACTGATTTCTTACGCAATAATAGCACCGATCTTATTTTTTTAGATATTCATTTGCCAAAGTTAAAAGGGATGGCCTTTTTAAAAACGCTTACAAATCCACCTGCTGTAATTGTTACAACGGCTTATCATCAGTATGCCGTGGAAGGATTTAATTTGAATGTAACGGACTATTTGCTGAAGCCATTTGAATTTGAACGTTTTTTAGTAGCGGTGAATAAAGTAAAGGCGGCGCAGGGTGAAAAGCAGAAAACAATTGAAAGCAATGAAAAAGATTTCATTTTTCTAAATGTGCAAAAAAAGAAAGTCAAAATATCATTTTCGGAAATTCTTTATATCGAAAGTCAACGGGAGTACATAAAAATCGTTACTACAAAAAAGGAATACATTTCAAAAATGAGTACCCATGAAATAGAATCATTATTGCCGGCAAATCTATTTAAACGTATTCACCGCTCGTTTATAGTTTCTGTAAGCAAGATTGAATCATACACAGCCGAAGCAGTTGAATTGAATGGAATATCAATTCCTATTGGGCGAGGTTACCGGGATGTGATAGAGAACCTCTAGTTTCTTAAACCTGGCTCTCCGGCTGCTGAGTTTCATCTTCAGACCTCCAGTTTCTATATCCCCATCTTTGACTGCGTTTTTTCAACTCTTCTCTAAATTTTTCTTTTTGTTCCGGGGTCATACAATTCCACATCATTCTTTGTTTTCTATAGTAATAGTTTGATCCACCTCTGCCACCAAAGCTTCCAAAAAGAATTTTAGCCAGTACCAATATTCCGAGACCCTGCCAGAATGTGATCTTGGAAACATGCAGCACAGGAGTTAGAATATTATTCCAAAGCAGCATGATTACTGTTCCGAAAACAAAAATGGCAATAGGGGCTATGAGGATGAAAAGTAAAATAAATTTTGCCCAACGTGATCGTTTCATAATTTTTAATTTTTAATGTTCAGTAATTTCTTTGTACAATTGTTCTAATCGCCTTCTTAAATGCAGTACGGCATACCGCTTGCGGCTAATTAGAGTATTTATCTTTTCGCCTGTTCGTTCCGATATCTTACTGAAAGAAACATCTTCCAGTTCATTCAATACAAAAACTTGCTTTTGTTCTTCAGGTAACTCATTCAATGCCGCAAATAGTTGTTCCCAAAAAAGATTTCGAAGATGTTCTGTTTCGGGATTTGCATCATCGGCCAGCAATATTTCCTTCAAGTTAAATTCACTTTCTTCATCACTTGTAAACATCCCTTCCAGCGAATCAGGCTCCTGCCTGCGGTATCTGTCAATTATCCTGTTTCTTGCTACACGATACAACCAGGCACTTGTTTGTTCAATGGGCTCACTGTTCATGATATTGCTGAACTGGTACCACACATCCTGCAAAATATCTTCCGCATCCTCATCAGTATCCACCTTTCCGCGAATAAAATAAAACAGTCGTTTACTGTAATCACGAACTGCCTTGATAATATTTTGTTTTGGCTGATCTCCCACTGGAATGGCCGTCATTTGACCCATTTATACAGGTAGACGCAGGAGCAAAGGAAATATTTTAAAAGGAGAAAGAATTTTATTTAGCCAGCTTGCTGCTACTATTGGACTTTGTTGCGACGCTCCTTTCAACTTTCATTTCTTTATTGAGCAAAAGTGTTACCATATTGTTATTTTGTTTTTGAAAACCTGTGTTCGTTCCAAATCTGGCCATTCTTCAGTATGGCTTTTTCAAAGATGCCATCATTTTTATATCCATTCTTTTCCAAAACTTTCATTGATCCAATATTATATTCAAATACACCCGTATGAATTCTCACATAATCCAATTGATCTAACCCATATTCAGTAATTAATTTCACTGCAGCTGTTGCTATTCCTTTGTTCCAATACGGTTCGCCGATCCAATAACCGATCTCTGCCGTTTTTCTATAAACATCTTTTTGTGCAACCAGGCCAATAACACCACTGAGATGTCCGTCAAATTCGATGGCAAATGTCATAGCTGGTTTTTCTTCCTTCACCATATTAATAAAGAAAACCGCATCTTCAATTGAATAGGGGAAAGGCATAAAGTCCCTTAGGTTATCCCATACTTTTTTGTTATTTGCCAGCCGTGCTA
>DASTZB010000536.1:0-2977 GCA_035764525.1 Chitinophagaceae bacterium
GCAATTTTTTTTAATTAAGTTAATAAGTTTGTTGTTCGCCTGATCGACAATTGTGGACGATTTCAGCAGCACTATGGTACGAGTACCGCCGCTTTTCCAATTTTGCGTCCATGGATTTTCCTTTACAAAAAGTTCAAAGGGGATCACAAACTCAAATCGAAGCGTTGAGTTTTGAGGAATATCGGCAAAAACACTGCTTACCATAAGATCATACTTTTGTCCTACCGCCAATGTTTTACCTATCGGGTCTTCATCTTTGAACAATTTATCTGCGAGGCTTTTAGAAATAGCAATTGAATTATTATCCTTTAACGGTTCGGCAGCATTTCCCTTTACGATTGAGAAAGTAAGTATTTTAAACAGAGTTGAGTCAGCGTAAATACCATTTTCATTGAACGAATTGGTTTCGTGTTTCACTAACAATTCTGATTCCATGCTATACTGGGCGGCTAATTCTATTTCAGGGATTTCATTTTTTATTACATCCTTCAATTTTGCTGGCGTAGCAGCATAAGTTTCTATCTTTCCATCCGGATATTTGTTATTGATAAGAACTTTGAAAATGCGGTTTGCGTTTGAATGAAACTTGTCATATGAAAGTTCATCAACTACCCAGAGGTATATAAAAATACTTGCCGAGAGGCCGATCGTAAGACCGAAAATATTAATAGCAGAATAACCTTTGTTTTTCCAAAGACTACGCCATGCAATCTTAAAATAGTTTCTTATCATAGCTATAGTTTTATTCTGTTCTCAATGATTTTACCGGGTTTGAAATTGCGGTTTTTATTGCCTGGAAACTTATCGTTATCAATGCTATTGCTACGGCAATAGCTCCAGCCAGCAGAAATACCCACCAGTCGATGTTTATTCTATAAGCAAAATCCTGAAGCCATTTATTCATTGCCCACCACGCAATTGGTGTTGCAATGACCATTGCAATTATGACCAAACGAATAAAATCTTTTGACATTAAAGAAGTGAGACTGAATACAGAAGCGCCAAGTACTTTTCTGATCCCGATCTCCTTTGTTCTTTGTTCAGCACTGAACGAAGCCAGCCCGAACAGTCCCAGGCATGAAATCAATATGGCCATTAATGTAAACGAGTTAATGATCCTCGATAAGGTGATCTCTGTTTCATATTGTTTCCGGACGGCATCATCAAGGAATGTATATTCGAAAGGCACCATCGGCAGATCCTTTCGCCATATAGATTCTATTTTTTTCAGCGTCGACTTATAGTCATTGCTGCTTGCGGATACTATAAGATTCGAGAGAAAGGGAGCGTTGGGTTCATACGCAAGCATAAACGGTTTTACTTCTCCATGCAGCGAATTGTAATTAAAGTCTTTCATCACACCTGCTATTTCGAAAACAGTGGGAGGATCCTGTCCATATTGCGAATACATTTTTGTTCCTGGTGCAGTCGCAGATTTTAAACCAAGACGATTTACCATTGTTTCATTTATCAGCACTATTCCGGAATCATATAACCGAAAATCGCGGCCACTGATCAATTTGATACCATTAGCCCCAGCAAAGAACTCATCAGTGACGATATATTGTGCATCGATGGCATTCGCCATGTTGCCGCCAGCCAGATATACACCACGATCATTAAACATGAATTGACTTAAGTAGTTATTGGCTTTGCTAACCGCTTTGACTTCGGCTAATTGTCTGAGATCGGCTGCAAATGCATGCATTTTTTTCTTTGATTCGTTTGTATGAAAACTGAAAATGAGTTTCTGGTTCGCATCAAAGCCAAGATCCTTATTCTTTATATAAATTAATTGGCTATAAATTACGATGATGCCCACGATGAGTACGATAGATAATACAAACTGGAATACCACCAGGGAACGGCGTATGCCTGCCGCCGATATATGATTCGTGAAATTCCCTTTGATGACTCTTATCACCCGGAAAGCGGAAAGATAAAAAGCCGGATAGCTACCTGCTACAAGTCCTGTAGTGAGGACAATTCCTGCCAATATCAGCAACATTTTATAATTGCTCAATAATGATAAATGAATATCTGCCTGCGTGATTTGGTTCAGATAGGGCAACAATAAAACCAGCAAAGGCACAGCGACCGATACGCTTAACAGGCAAAGAATAAAAGATTCACTCAGAAATTGTTTTACAAGATCTTTTCTCTCCGCGCCGACTACCTTTCGCACACCTACTTCCTTTGCTCTTTTCGATGCACGTGCCGTAGAAAGATTCATAAAATTAATACAGGCAATTATTTGTATAAGTGCAGCAATTACCAGCAAAATATAAAGAAACAAAGGGCTGACGGTTTTACCGAGCTCGACACTATAACCGGTTGTTGTGTGTATGGAAGTAAGGGGTTGCAGGCGCAATGTCTTTTCCATGCCCATTTGCTTCAATTGGTCGGCGCCGTACTTGTTTAAGAAGGCTGGCAATTTCTTTTCAAGATCAGCTGCGCTTGCATGTGGAGTCAGTTTAACATATGAGTTGGCAAAATTGCCACCGGCCCATGTATTGGCAATACGTACATAGCCGCCAATGCCTCCACTGTTCATTGTGATAAACATATTCGCATGAATATGTGATTTCCCAAGGCTTTCATCTACGACAGCTGTGACCTTAAAGTTGTTTTTACCATAAACGTTATCGATCTCTAGTGTTTGCCCCACTGGATTATCATGTCCGAACAGTTTATAAGATGTAGGTTTCAACAACACGACCGTGTATGGCTCGGTTAAAACATCTTTCGGACTCCCGTTTATAAAATGATAACTAAACACATCAAAAAAAGTCGAATCAACAAAGACCGCATCTTTCTCATAAAACATTTTGTCTTTATATCGTAACAGGTGCTGGTTTACCCCAATTGTAGAGACCAGCCTGGTAAATTGTTTTACTTCGGCAAAATCATTTTTCATTGCCGGCGCAATAGGTGGTGAAGTGGCGCCACTGTTAAATACGTCACTGTGTACTTTCAT
>DASTZB010000537.1:0-2809 GCA_035764525.1 Chitinophagaceae bacterium
CAGTAGAAAGCAATACAAGATCGCCGATCGAATTAAAGCAACTTGCGATCTACACGATCAAACCATTTTTATCACAGGTAGAGGGGATTTCAGAAATAAGGATCACCGGCGGCAGAACAAAAGAGTACTGGTTGCAATTGAATGTTCAAAAGATGAGTACTCTTTCTATCACACCTGATCTAATAAATACAGCGTTGGCTCAAACGAATTTCATTAAGTCAAATGGTTTTTTGTCTGATTACCGTTTCCTCTACCTGACCATAACCGACGCTACCGTACATAACAAAGATGAACTAGAAAATATTGTTATTAAAAATGATGGTAAGCGGATCGTGACATTAAAAGATGTAGCAACAATAGACGTAAAAGAAGGAGTTGAATTCATTAAGATCAATGCAAATGGAAAAGATGGATTACTTATCGCTGTTGTAAAACAGCCTAATTCCAATTTGGTAGATCTTTCAAAAGCAATGAAAGTAAAGATCGAACAGCTTAAAAAAATTCTGCCAAAGGATGTACTTGTCAAACCTTATTATGTGCAAGCAGATTTTGTAAACGATTCGGTAAAAAGTGTGACCGATAGCTTATGGATAGGGCTGGCATTGGCCATCATTGTCGCAATCATTTTCCTCCGATCAGTAAAAGCCAGTGCCACCATTTTAATAACCATTCCTATCACTATCTTTCTTACCCTGATAGTTTTATATGCTATTGGCTACAATTTCAACATCATGACATTGGGAGCTATTGCAGCGGCTATTGGATTGATAATAGATGATGCCATTGTAGTAGTAGAACAAATTCACCGAACGCATGAAGAAATTCCTGATGAACCTTCGCCAGAGTTAGTGCAAAAAGCTATTCGCTATCTTTTTCCGGCTATGGTGGGATCTTCCTTGAGCACCATTGTAATCTTTATTCCCTTTCTACTAATGACAGGTGTTGCAGGCTCTTATTTCAATGTAATGACTAATACAATGATCATTGTATTGGTTAGTTCCTTCTTTGTTACATGGATCGGCTTACCAGTTATTTACTTATTGCTTTCAAAAAAACATCGGACAAAAAAGCAGCGAGAAGAAAAACCACAAACAGTAAAAAAACAAAGATGGGTCTCTTTTTTTATTTTAAACCCGATCATCAGTTTTGGTATAATAGCTGCATTGATAATATCGATCATTTTAATACTACCACAACTCGAAACGGGGTTTTTACCGGAAATGGATGAGGGAAGCATTGTGCTTGACTATACGTCACCACCTGGAACATCGTTAGAAGAAACTGATAAGATACTTCGTGAGGCAGAAAAAATAATTGTAAGTGTTCCTGAAGTAGAGGCTTATTCAAGAAGAACCGGAACGGAGATGGGGTTTTTTATTACCGAACCGAATAGCGGCGATTATCTTATTCAGCTAAAAAAGAAGCGGGATAAAACTACAAACGAAGTAATTGAAGAATTACGCCAAAAAATTGAAAGCACACAACCCGCTCTTCGTATAGATTTTGGACAGGTAATCGGTGATATGTTGGGTGACCTCATGGCTTCCGTGCAGCCGATCGAAATAAAAATATTCGGTACTGATCAAAAAAAATTACAGGAATTATCACGGCAAACTTCAGAGATCATTGGAGAAATACCCGGTATTGCAGACCCTTTTGATGGAATTGTTATTGCTGGGCCATCTATATCTGTTCAACCTAACTATACTAAGCTTGCCCAATATGGCATTACTCCAGCTAATCTTCAATATCAATTACAAACTTCATTGGAAGGCAACATTGTCGGCAATTTATTTGAGAAAGAACAATACTCTACCATCAGGTTGGTTTATCCCGGCAGCAGGAAACTTAGCATTACTGACATCGATAACCTGCAAATATTTTTACCCGATGGAAGATTGAAACCAATACACGAATTAGCCACCGTCATCATTAATGCCGGTGATGCAGAAATTCAGCGGTCAAATTTGCAATCAATGGGGGTAGTAACTGCAGACCTTGAAAACCGGGACCTTGGCAGTGTAATGAAAGATGTGCAGGAAAAGATATCCTCAGAGCTCACTCTTCCCTCCGGTTATTATATAGAATATGGCGGTGCATATGCAGAGCAACAAAAATCATTCAAAGAATTGTTGATGATATTGATCGCAGCCAGCTTACTTGTGTTTTCGGTAATATTGTTTTTATTCCAAAAGATCAAAGTGGCATTGCTGATCTTATTGATCGCTGTATTAGGAATCTCGGGCAGCTACCTTGCCCTCTGGTTAACAAATACCCCGCTGAATGTAGGAAGCTATACAGGTCTTATCATGATCGTTGGCATCATTGGTGAGAATTCGATCTTCACTTTTTTACAATTCAAAGAATCGTTGCATGAAAAAAGCGTGGACGATTCTATAATATATTCAATCTCCACAAGGCTGCGCCCAAAATTGATGACGGCACTCGGAGCGATCATTGCCCTGATGCCTCTCGCATTGGGTATTGGCGTAGGAGCCCAACTTCATCAACCCTTGGCGATCGCTGTGATCGGCGGCTTTATAATCGCTTTACCATTACTTCTGATCGTGTTACCCAGTATGTTACGCCTATTATTCAAAAATTATAAGCAGAAACATCCTGAAAAGGTTTGAAAAAATAGTTAGCTCAGCATCATGAATTATATTTGCACATTATGGAAGAATTGCTGAAACAAATACAGGATTACAAGAATGAGATCGACGCTTTCACCGCAACAGATGAAAAATCTGCGGAAGAGTTTCGCATTAAATATCTGGGTACAAAAGGATTGGTCAAAAAGTTAATGGAA
>DASTZB010000538.1:0-2008 GCA_035764525.1 Chitinophagaceae bacterium
CTTATTTGCAATAAAATGCCGCTGTAAGTTAATTCACCGGCTGACTGATATCACAATACTTCAGTCAATAGCAGAGAGACTCTTGCTTATTATTTCAACGCATTCCAATACCTGTTCTTTATTGATAATAAGAGGAGGTGCAAAACGGATTTTATCGCCATGAGTTGGTTTTGCAAGCAAACCATTTTCTTTCAGTGCAAGGCAAAGTTCCCAGGCTGCTTCATGATTCCTGTGATCGATTATGATTGCATTTAATAATCCTTTGCCTCTTACCATTGCAACGTGAAGCGAGTTTATCTTTTTTAGTTCTTCTCTTAATAACTTTCCCATTGTAGCTGCATTCTCGGCCATTTTTTCATCTTTCAATACCTGTAAGGACGTAATAGCAACTTTGGATGCAAGTGGATTACCTCCAAAAGTACTTCCATGTTCGCCGGGCTTAATGGTCATCATTATTTCATCATCTGCAAGAACAGCACTGGCGGGTATCATTCCTCCACCTAATGCTTTACCAAGAATTAAAATATCTGGCCGCACATTTTCATGATCACAAGCCAGCATTTTACCTGTTCTTGCTAAACCGGTTTGAATTTCATCGGCGATAAAAAGAACATTTGCTGTTGCACATAATTGTTTAGCTTTTGACAGATAACCCTCATCCGGAACTAATACCCCTGCTTCGCCTTGTATAGGTTCTACAAGAAAGCCTGCAACATCTTTATCATTCAAAGCTTTTTCTAAAGCATGTAGGTCATTATATGGAATGGAAATAAATCCCGGCATATAAGGCCCAAAATTCTTTTTTGCCAATGGATCATTGCTGAAAGAGATCACTGTTGAAGTTCGCCCATGAAAATTTCCTTCACACACGACAATCTTTGCATTGCCTTCCCTAATTCCTTTTATTTCGTAGGCCCATTTGCGACAAAGTTTAATTGCTGTTTCAACTGCTTCTACACCGGTATTCATCGGGAGCACTTTGTCATATCCAAAAAGCGATGTGATATATTTTTCAAATTCGCCAAGCACATTATTGTGAAATGCCCTGCTGGTCAATGTAAGTTTTTGCGATTGCTCAATAAATGACTGAGCAATTTTTGGATGACAATGTCCCTGGTTTACCGCTGAATAGCCGCTGAGAAAATCATAGTAACGTTTACCGTCAACATCCCAAACATAAACACCCTCGCCACGTTCAAGCACAACAGGAATAGGATGATAATTATGCGCCCCGTATTTTTCTTCGAGATCCAAATAGTATTGTGTCTTTTCTGACATATTAATTGTTGTTTCCATAAAACCTAAAATAAAGAATGAGAAATAAAAAAGAGAAGTGACCTCCCGACAGGGAGGCGAAAGCTATCCTAACCTCGGTGATTGAGCAGATCGAGGTTTTGCTTCAGGAAAAATGATATGAATAAAGACTGTTGGATGAGCTGAAATTTGATGCAAGATAATGAAAAATCCACGGCTCATCAACTGATTAAATCAGGTAATTGATGCATGATAAGGTTTAACCAATCAGACTGGTTTAACTTGCAGGCTTAAATAAACATTAATTAAAAATGAACTATACAATTCCAGCTGGTACAAGGATCGGGCATATTCATTTGAAAGTTTCGGATCTGGAAAGATCACTTAAGTTTTATCGTGATTTATTAGGTTTTGAGGTACAGCAGTATTATGGCGATAGCGCTGCTTTTATTTCAGCAGGCGGTTATCATCATCATATAGGGTTAAATACATGGCATAGTAAAAATGCAGGACCAGCGCCAATAAATACAGCAGGACTTTATCATACCGCAATTTTATATCCGACAAGAAAAGACCTGGCTGTGGCTTTAAAGAAATTAATTGAAGCAAACTACCCTTTAACAGGAGCGTCAGATCATGGAGTTTCAGAGGCCATTTATTTAAATGACCCGGATAGAAATGGTGTCGAACTATATTGGGATAAACCAAAGGAACAATGGCCGAAAGATGAGAAGGGAAATTTGCTAATGATTAC
>DASTZB010000539.1:0-2196 GCA_035764525.1 Chitinophagaceae bacterium
CCGGAGCTTTAATTTTTCGTTTTCAAGATCTCTTATGTTTCTAATCTTTTTCATCTTCGTCTTTTTCAAATATTGCGTTGATCAATGCATTCATGATGGGCCTCCTTATCAGCCAATCCTTAGATATCCAAAGAATAAACCCAGCCAACAGCACAATGCCTGCCACCACGAGAAACCCGAGCCAGGAACTTCCCAACCATTGTGCCATAACAATGGCACCAGCAATACATAACAAAACAAGGAAAAGAAAAAAAACCAAGGCTAACATAACCCCGGCTATCATTATTGCTATCACTTTCGAAGTCTTCTCAGCAAACGAAAGCTTTAATTGTGCCAGCCTTGTATTCAGGTACTCCTTTACCTGGTCAACAAAAGTTTCTGCATTATTAAAGTCTCCCATAGATTTGTGAATTTGTTTTGCCGATCAGGTCAGTTCTTCTTCCATTACATCATTCATCTTGCTAAACTTCTCCTGTAATTTTTCTTTTCCTGATTTGATCTGGCGACTAAAATTGTCAGCCAACTTTTTACTGCCTTCCGCAATTTTGTGCCTGGTCACTGAACCCTTATCGGGGGCAAATAAGATACCCAGCACCCCACCAATTGCAAGACCTGCTCCGAGTGCAATCAGGATCTTCGAAGTATTTTTCATAACCGAGTTATTAATGGTGAATAATTATTTACCTATCATTCCAAATTTAGTTTCCTCAACTGGTAATATTAATGAGCTTGTTCATAAGTTATACTGATAATTGTCACAGAGAATGACCAGGCCCCTTAATCAAGAAAATGACTTAAGAATATTTTTTACTGATTCGATGTAATGCCTGCCAAATAAAACCGCATGCACAAGCAAAGGATAAAGTTGTGTAACCGGCAATCGCTTCTCCCACCCTTTTTCTAATGGATAAGTATTATTATAATGGTCATAAAAACGCTGGTCAAATCCGCCAAAGAGTATTGTCATGCCAATATCCATTTCACGGTGGCCAAAATAAACCGCCGGATCGAATATTGCTGCATTGCCTGAAGAACTGATCAAATAATTACCCGCCCAAAGATCACCATGAAGTAAAGAGGGAGATTCTGCTGGAAAAATATTTTTTAGCCTGGTACAGAATAACTCAGCGTCTTTAACATCTGTTTGAGAAAAATTGCCAGCGTCAAACAATTTTTTTACCAAAGGCATTATTCTGCAGTCAGTATAAAAAGAATGCCATTCATTATGTGGATCATTGATTTGCTTTAAACTTCCTATATAGTTGTCGTCATTTAATCCAAAATATGCCTGTCTCTGTTTATGCATCATCGCGCAGGCAGTCCCAAAATTTTCCCACATATCTTTTTTAGGCGTTCCTTTTTCGAGCCATTCCATTAATAAATATTGTTGCTCATTGCAAACACCAACCTTGATTATTTGGGGGATGATGAGTGCACAATTGTTACGAAGCAGGTCAAGACCCTTCGCTTCCTTTTCAAACATCGCAGGAAAATTTCTAGTATCATTTATTTTCAGAAAATTTTTTCCGGTTGAAGTAAATAAACAATAGGCATTGTTTATATCACCCCCATGCACCTGCTCATAGTGTTGAACGATCAAACCACAATCTTGAAAAATATGTTGCAGGTTCACTATTTAATTTAATAACAATTATAAAATAAAAAAACGGGCTTTGTAAGAAAGCCCGTTTTCAAATAAAGTCAATTTCTTAACTAAGATGTTTAGAAAGGATCTTAGCGAGATCAAACATAGAAACCTGGTCTTTACCAAAGAGAGGTCTTAATTTTTCATCCGCATTAATATTGCGTCTGTTTGCTTTGTCCTGGAGATTATTTTTCTTAATATAATCCCAGATCTTTTTAACCGCTTCGGTACGTGGCACCGCACTACTACCTATCACTGCTCCTAGTGTGGAACTTGGAGTCAATGCTTTCATGAAAGCAGCATTTGGTTTACGAGCTGTTTTCTTTTTAGGAGCAGCTTTTTTAGGAGCAGCTTTCTTTGCGGCTTTTTTAGGAGCAGCTTTCTTTGCTGGTTTTTTTGCAGCTTTCTTTACTGGTTTCTTTGCAGCTTTCTTCGCCGCTTTTTTCTTTGTTGCCATGATTTTTTTGGATTTAAATTCTTAATGGGTTTAGTCTTAACTGGTACCAAATATATAGTTTTTTACATTCCACCAAATTGATTATAACTTTTTT
>DASTZB010000540.1:0-2389 GCA_035764525.1 Chitinophagaceae bacterium
ATTGTTTTTTGTTATCTCGCTGTATAGCCCTCTTATTGCAGCAATAGCCGATTCATCATTGGAAAACACAGCCTGGGTCGTGAGTTGATCTGTTGGAAGCTCTGCTTCAATAAATTTTTCGCAAGCAAGTAAACTGCTCAGCAAAAAAGCCGCAAAAAAATGTTTTATAAATTTAATGTGTTTCATTTTGCAGTAATTTAGAAAGTGTATTGAATTCCCATACTGATCGTTCTTAACGGCGGCATGCGCAAATAAGATTGCGTTTCAGGGTCACCACCTTTGTAATTAGTTATTGTCAATAGATTTTGACCCGACAGGTATACGCGGAGTGTACGTGATTTATCTTTGTTTAATAAAGTATAAGAAAGTGAAATATTTTTTCGCGGCTTTCTTGCTGAGCTGTTTACTTGCTTGCGAAAAATTTATTGAAGCAGAGCTTCCAACAGATCAATTAACGACGCAAGCGGTTTTTTCCAATGATGAATCGGCGATTGCTGCAATAAGAGGACTATACAGCGAGATAACAAAAAACAATGTTTACATCGGACATGGGGCAATGTCTGTATACCCTGCATTAAGTGCAGATGAATTAAACTCGAATTCCGGGAACCCATCTGAGATCGCTTTTGTGAATAATGCAGTACCAGTAAATAGTTTTCCCTTATTGACCAATATCTGGCAAAAAGGTTATTATCATATTTACCAGGCGAATGCAATACTGGAGAATCTTTCCGCTTCTAATGGAATCAGTCCCGCTGTGAAAGATCAGCTAAAAGGCGAGGCAAAATTTTTTCGTGCGTTCTTTCATTTTTATTTAGTGAACCTGTTTGGCCCGGTTCCGCTGGCAATGAGTACAGATTACAGGGATAATGCTGCGATATTGCGGACAGATACAAGTAAAGTCTATCAACAAATTGTTGCCGATCTTTTGGATGCACAAAAACTTGTTTCAATAAATTATCCGAGCAGCGAGAAAGTAAGAGTAAACAAGTGGGCGGTGAGTGCTTTTCTATCGAGGGTGTATTTATATTTAAAAGACTGGACACAGGCAGAAAAGGAATCAAGCGCTGTAATAAATTCCGGTGTTTATAATTTAAGTTCTTTAAGTAACGCGTTTGTTCCAAATAATTCAGAAGCCATCCTTCAACTCCTTCCACCGATCACCCAGATATGGAACACATCGGAGGGTTTTTCTTTTTTACCTTTTTCAAATTTTGTCAGCCCCAGCTATTCACTCACCAATTCATTCATGAGTTCACTTGAGCCAGGTGATGAAAGAAAAACGAATTGGATAAACAGCCTCGTGATCGGTAGTACTACTTATTACTATCCGTTCAAATATAAAGTTAAGTCAGTAGCAGCAGGCGCACCCAAGACAGAATACAGTGTTGTTTTACGTCTCGCTGAACAATACTTGATACGGGCAGAAGCACGGGCAAATTTGAATAACTTGTTGGGAGCACAATCGGATCTGAATAAAATCCGAAACAGAGCCGGCCTGTCAAATACAACTGCAAATGATTTTGCGGCGATTTTAACTGCTATTCAAAAAGAAAGACAGGTGGAATTTCTTGGTGAATGGGGTCACCGGTGGTTTGATCTGAAAAGAACCGGAAGAATAGATAATGTTCTTGGTGCAATCAAAGGATCTAACTGGCAACCAACCGATGCGTGGTATCCCATACCACAAGGCGAGCTGTTAAGTAATTCGAATTTGACACAGAATCCTGGTTATTGAAAGTTACCGCGTATGAAAAAAATCAGAATATTATTTCTTCTGTTACAGGGCTCACTCGTTTTGTATAGTCAGGATATCCCCCATCCTGCTTATCCAAAACCTTTGTCAATCGGCGATACGATGCAAAATATACTGATTGAAAATATTTCAAATTATAAAGTTAATAAAGTTCATTTTGCAGCATTCAAAGGTAAGGTGGTGATCATCGATTTTTGGTTTGGGGCCTGCCCGAAATGTATATTAGCTTTTCCAAGGTTTGAAGAGCTTCAAAAAAAGTTTAAAGATAAGATCCAGTTTATCACAGTCAATTTTGAAAGCCAGCAAAAAATTGATGAAACTTTTAAAAAATTTGGCCGGAGTTCACCGATCTACCGTCTCCCGAAATTGCCGTCTATTGTAAACGACACCTTTTTTCACCGCCTGTTTCCTCATCGGTATTACCCGCATGAAGTCTGGATCGATGGCAATGGTGTTGTTAAAGCTTTTACGGAATCAGACGATGTTAACGAAACTAATATACAAGCTGCTGTAGAAGATAAATTTAAAATGGATATGAAGATCGATGATCTATCTTATGATGAAGACCAGCCTGCTTTTTTTCAAATTTATCCAAGCTACCCCTCGCATCTAAAATATTATTCTGTTCTTTTA
>DASTZB010000541.1:0-2969 GCA_035764525.1 Chitinophagaceae bacterium
CTGTCGTTGTCAGGTCGGCATTCGTTTGATTATTGGTGGTACTGAAAACACCAAACATCGTAGCCCCCCAGAGAGCCTTAAGGTTATGATTGGTTCCTTGATTCTTCACATCAAAAATATATAGCGTTGAAGTACCGATAGTATAAGTGTACGTTGTGCACCAGGGATAATAGTACCCACCGCAATAATAGCAACCCCAGTACCATGGAGGATAATATCCCCACCAGCCATCCCACCAGCCACCACAAATTGCTGTGCGGGTTATGTCTTTAATAACAGTAAGTCTTAACCCAAGATCAGGGCCTAGGGTCCTGGCTTTAAATGTGTATCCTCTGGCGTTCATGTTGGTTTTTACGGCATTCACCAGTTGCGCTGCCAGTGGACCGGTCAAAATACTGTCTTTCGGGTCGCTGGCTACAACACTTACCGAATCAGAAATAAAGTAAGTGCTGTAATCTGAGAACTTAGCAGCAAGGTCACGGTCTGTTGCTACAACTTGTTCTGCGGACAACTCGGAAGTATCTGGAACTTTTCTGCAGGATACAATAGCCGCTAATAAAGCGACCAAAAGTGCGATTTTTGGTTTCATATATTAATGGTTTTTGGTTTAGGCAATAAATTTATTTTAAATGCTGCAATTGAAAAAAATTTCAAATAAAATCAGAGCATAAAATGGAGGAAATTATCGGGGAAATATTTCTACAGCATTTAATTATCTTCATTGTAAAGTGATGTCACTCATTTGGCGCCTTGCCGTTTATCAAAATCAGGATTCTCTTTTCCTCATAATTGTTTTATCCATACGAAAGTTAAATGCAACTGCCTTTACTTTTTTGATTCAGCTTAAGTTTTTGCCTTAAAATATTCTTGAGATAAAAATAATTTTAGCGGGAACGAATTCTTCTTACTTTTGTTAACCATTTGGTTAAACTATATGGTTAAAAAGAAAAAAGATAAAGATAAGGGAGCGGAGGAAAGGATCCTGGAAGCAGCCTGCAAAGTATTTACCACAAAAGGCATGGCAGGGGCCCGTATGCAGGATATCGCAGACGAAGCCGGTATTAATAAAGCATTACTGCATTATTATTTCAGGGATAAAGACAAGTTGTTCGAAGTTGTTTTTATGGAAGAAGCTCAGAAATTCTTTCCTAAAATAAACGCCATATTTAATTCGGATGCACCCTTATTTGAGAAGATCGAAAATTTCGTGAATGAGTATATAGATGAGATGCTGGAGAATCCTTACCTGCCCTGGTTTGTATTAAATGAAATAAATCGTGACCCTGACCAGTTCATGTATAAGATCTGGGGTAAAGAAAATCTTCCCAAACCTGCTAAGTTCCTCGAGCAGATCGAAAAGGAAGTTGAAAAAGGAACGATCAAAAGGATACACCCCATGCATTTACTCATGAATCTTTTATCGATGACCATTTTTCCGTTTGTTGCAAAACCCATGGTGATACGAAATTTAAGGATGAATGAATTACAATTCAGGCAGGCAATGGAACAGCGACGAAAAGAAATTCCAAAGTTTATTATTGATGCGATAAAGAAATAATTTTTATGAAACGATTACTAACAGCGCTGGTTGTTTTGCCAGTCATACTTTATGCACAAGAACCAGTTTTAAGTTTACAAAAAGCTTATGAGTTAGCTCAACAAAATTATCCTCTCATTAAACAACGGGAGCTAATAAAACAAACTACTGGTTATTCAATTGACAATCTCGGCAAAGGATTTATTCCTCAAATATTTTTAAGCGGGCAGGCTACTTATCAATCTGAGGTGACAGAAGTGAATTTGCCAGCTGCCCCGGGAATTATCGTGCAACCGCTAAGTAAGGATCAATACAGAGTGTTGGCCGATGTCAATCAACTGATCTATGATGGCGGAATTATAAAGCAACAAAAAAATATTCAGCAATTAGCTGATGATGTTGAACAACAGAAAATAGAAGTTGAATTATACAAACTTAAAGAAAGGATCAATCAGCTCTTTCTTGGTGTTTTATATCTGGATGAACAATTGAAACAAACTGACCTGATAAAAGCGGATCTGAATAATGGAATAAAAAAAGTGGAGGCACAAGTAAATAATGGAGTTGCTTTCAAATCCAATTTGAATGTGTTGAAAGCAGAACTCCTCAAAACCGATCAGCGGGCAATAGAATTGAAGGCATCAAGAAAAGGGTATATCGATGTGTTGAGTTTGTTCATTAATCAAAGTTTACCAGAAGATATTAAATTGGAAAAACCGGCAGCAGAGGGTGCTGTTCTTTTAAATGATATTCAACGGCCGGAACTAAAATTATATTCTACGCAGGAAAAATTATTAGGAGGCCAGTACAGGTTAGTTGACTCGAGAAATAAACCAAAAGCAAGTTTGTTCTTTCAAGGTGGTTATGGTCGACCCGGTCTGAATTTTTTCAAAAATGAATTTGATTTCTATTATAACACGGGTCTTAGATTGAACTGGGCATTTGGTGGATTATACACACAGAAAAAGGAAAAGAAAATTATCGAGCTGAATCAGAAAACAGTTGACATTCAAAAAGAAGTTTTTTTATTCAATACAAATACGCAGTTAAACCAACAGCAATCAGAAGTTGAAAAGTTCCAAAAGCTGATCGCCACTGATAACGAAATAATCGACTTAAGAATAAAAGTAAAAGATGCGGCAAAAGCGCAACTCGAGAACGGTGTGATCACCGCCAATGATTACCTGCGTGAAGTGAATGCAGAGGACCTGGCCAGACAAACCCTGATCTCTCACCAAATACAATTATTACAGGCACAAATAAATTACCAAACAATTTCAGGAAAACAATAAACCAGCGGATATGAAGAAATTATTTTTTGGAATCACAGCACTAGCTTCTCTTTTAATCAGTGGCTGCAATAGGAATGAAAATGAATTTGATGCTTCCGGCACCTTTGAAGCTGATGAAACAATTGTTTCATCAGAAATGC
>DASTZB010000542.1:0-5386 GCA_035764525.1 Chitinophagaceae bacterium
GGGTTCGGGTATAAAAAATGTTAGCCAGATTTCTTAATAACGATTGACTTTTTAAATAACCTTTTTTAGTGGGCCTCTTTCAGGATCATTTGTTGTTTTACTTTTTCAGCAATTTGAATGCGTGTGTCCATTGATTACGAATAAAACCGGGAATACACCACAATATAGATAAGGGTTCAATAACCCTTGCCGCCTCCATCTTGCCCATGTCCTCTGTTTCCCAACCGAAAGATGTAAGAATATCTGTAACTGTTTTTTTTGCCGGATCATCATTGCCACAAATAAACATAGTAGGAATGCTGCCATTAAAATTTGGTTTGTACATCAAAGCATTTCCAACACAGCTGAATGCTTTCACGACTTTTGCATCTGGTAGTTGCTTTTGAATTCTTTCCATTAATGATTCTTCCAGTGTTGTAAAAAATTTCAATACTCCATTATCAGGCGGAACAGTCGCAATGGGGTTTGTGGCATCAATAATTATTTTATTGCTTAGGTGCCCTTTGCCTGCGAGATTAATGGCATCTTCCACCACAAGACCGGCAACCGCCAGTACAATAATTTCTCCGAACTGTGCTGCTTCCTGGAATGAGCCGAGTGATCCGTTCCTGTTTTCATTTTTCCATTTTACAACATCTTCTTTATTGATGTTTCTGGTGCCAAGCATTACCTCGTGCCCTTCTTTTAAAAACCCGCTTGCTAATACACGACCAACGATGCCACTTCCAATTATTCCGACTTTCATAGTTTATTTTTTTGCTGAATAGAATTGTTTCAGTACAAGTGTGTCCCGATATTCATCGGAGTTTCGCTTCGCTCATCGACTGATGCCATGAAAAATGAAAGATGAACGGAGCGTCGCAACAGAAGTATCATAGAATTACTTTTGCTGGACACACAAAAAAATTAATTCGAATTATAAACTGCCGCAAATGTTTTTGCAAAATCTTCAATAGTGGTTGGTGTAGTTGTTTCCGAATTTCTCTGTTCAGTATCGAACCTGCCCAAATTGATGCCTTCGGTTAACCCCACAAAAGCTTGTGCTACACTCTCACTTATTCCCCATTGAAGCATGGCTTGCTTTGCCTGGTCATAAGGGAATTGAACATAATTCAGATCCGGTTTACCAATCGCTTTACCCAATATATTTGTTACTTCATTCATGTTATAATCTTTTGAACCTAATAATGGCAAAACTTTCTTCCCTGACCAATTTAAGTTATTCATTTTTTCAGCAGCCACTTTTGCAACATCCTGGGTTGCGATGATTGGAAATGTTTTATCAGCCGTCAATGAAGAGCCATTTATTCCAGCACTTTTTATTAATGGAACATTGGTCAATAAATTTTCCATAAAATAAGTCGGACGAAGTATTAAAACATCTACACTATCCAGTGTTTTCAAACGTACTTCCTGTCTGGCAAGGCCTGCAACAATACCTGTATGATCTTCCGTATGTCCACCAACTGAACTTATAAATAAGACTTTTTTTACACCACTCTTTTTTATTGCTTCAATTTGTGCCAAACCCAATTTATCTTGGTAGGCGGCGATACTTTCAACATGTAAATCAGCCGGTATCATTAGCATTACAACATCACTTCCTTTCATTACACCGGCAAGAAAATCGATGTTCAATGAATCACCTGCATGTAATTCCACACCTACCTTTTCTGCAAATGGCTGCAATTTATCAGCATGTCGGGCTACAAGTTTTAGTGTATGGCCTTTTCCCAAGAGATTGTTTACGGTTTTACTACCCACTTTCCCGGTAGCGCCTAAAATTGTAATTGTACTCATAATTTCTATTTTTAAATGATTGTATTAAGTTGACTTGAGTTTCATTTGTATGTACAAATAGGAGTCCAAAAAATTTTAAAATGGTAATTTATCCACCAGTTTATTCATATTGTTAACCAGTCTGGCACTTTCTTCTTTGCCAATGATGGAAGAATAGTTTTGGTAAAAACTATACAGGCAATCTTTCAGATCGGGCAACATGGCTTT
Source organism: Chitinophagaceae bacterium (assembly GCA_035764525.1). Lineage (GTDB taxonomy): Bacteria > Bacteroidota > Bacteroidia > Chitinophagales > Chitinophagaceae > VBAS01. The sequence continues at coordinate 2,008 of DASTZB010000542.1, forward strand.
TGCTTTCGGTGTTGGATACACATTGGTCAGTTTTCCTTCAGTAGTACGGACTACTAATTTTTTTTCTTCCAGTTTTTCTATAAGGCGGGTGATTGTGCTGGGAGTAAGTAAAAGCTGCTTAACTAAAGTGGATGGCTGGATACCCGGCTCCTCAATTGCGAGCATCAGTAAATAAGCATGACTGGGAGTAAGTCCCACTTTTTTCCAGCTTTCATTGGCAAGCTTTTCAATTTTTCTTGCAAGAGCATTGCTTGAAAAATATAGGCATTGGCAATATTTGCTGTTGGCCGCTTTCATGGGAACAAAGATAAAGGCAATATATTTGTATATACAAATAACAACTAAAAAATATTTTGTTAAGAGTTCCCGGCTGCTATCGTTAAATTTACAGCATGGCAAATCCTAATCTTGATAACAGTAAAGATTTTTTGACTCCGGCAGATAAAGAATTTGAAAATAATATACGGCCGGCGCATATTGATGAGTTCTCCGGGCAATCGCAGATCATTGAGAACCTGAAAATTTTTATCAAGGCGGCAAAGATCCGTGGTGAGGCATTGGATCATGTTTTATTTCATGGCCCGCCGGGATTGGGTAAAACAACTTTATCAAGAATTGTAGCGAATGAAATGGGAGTTAGTATTAAAGAAACTTCAGGGCCTGTAATAGAAAAACCCGGCGATCTTGCTGGTTTGCTTACCAACCTTGAACCCAATGATGTTTTATTTATTGACGAGATACACCGGTTGAGCACTGTGGTGGAAGAATATTTGTATGCGGCGATGGAAGATTTCAGAATTGACATCATGATCGATAGTGGACCTAATGCAAGAAGTGTGCAGATCAATCTGAACCCCTTTACATTAATAGGCGCTACAACAAGAAGCGGTTTGTTGACTGCACCATTACTTTCACGGTTTGCTATCAAATCAAGACTGGAATATTACACTTCAGATATTTTAAATAAGATCATTCAACGTTCATCAACGATTTTGGACACATCAATTTCAAAAGATGCTATCGGTGAAATAAGCAGGCGAAGCCGCGGCACACCACGTATTGCAAATGGTTTGTTGAGAAGAGTGAGAGATTTTGCACAAGTATTAAATGATGGTGAAATTGATCTCGGCATCACTCAACATGCCTTAAAAGCGTTGAATGTAGATGAACATGGATTGGATGATATGGATAATCGTATACTATCTACCATTATAGAAAAATTTAAAGGAGGACCTGTTGGTATTACAACAATTGCTACGGCAGTTGGGGAAGAGTCCGGTACATTGGAAGAAGTATATGAACCTTTCCTGATACAGGAAGGATTTATACAGCGTACATCACGAGGGAGAGAAGTAACTGCGAAAGCTTATGAGCATCTTGGAAAGAAACCAGGCAAGTCGGATCAGAACCTTTTATTTTCCTAAAGCTATTTCTATTCCTTAATTCAAACACATCTTTCGTTAATCCAAAAACACCTTTCGTTAATTACTGCTTTGAGCCAAACTCATAAAAATTAGAATTTAGCTGGAATAGAACGACTGCAAATGCTATAAGCATTTCAGAAAAGTATTACAAATGAAGTCCGGAAGACATTTTGTTTTCCTGGATGCAATTTCTTTTGCCCCTCAATCCACCTTCAACTTTCTATTTAATAGGATTTCACTATTTGAATAATGATCATAGAAGAAATCTTGACTTTCTGCAAGAAAGATTTAATGTAAGCCAACAGTGAATCGCTACCTTTAAGAGATTGAATAAATGGTATGAGAAAAATATATTTACATATTATTCTCCTTTCTGTCATTATTGTATTTGCAAATACAACTTCATATTCACAAAATGGTTTTATAACAGGAAAAGTAAAATATGGTACGGAAACTTTACAATCTGCTACCGTCATGTTGGGAAATCAAACAACACTCACTAATCATAAAGGTGATTTTTCTTTTTCTGTAAAGCCCGGGAGTTACACAATTACTGTCACACATGTTAGCTATAAAAAAATTGAACAAATTATAACAGTTGAAGCAGGCAGCACAAAAAATATTGACTTCGACATGATACCTGATAATGAGCAGTTAGGTGAGATAGCATTGGTTGGTTCCCGCTCACTTGTACATCGAAGCAATTTGAATACGCCTGTACCCATTGATGTATTTTCATCTACTCAATTGGCGCAAACCGGTCAAACAAATTTGATGCAGATGCTCAATTTCACAGCGCCTTCATTAAATGCATCCATGCAAGTTGGGACTGAACCTGTCACTCTCCGTGGTCTTGATCCGGACCACACTTTGATCCTGCTAAATGGTACCCGTTATCACAATATCGCTTATATGAATCCGGGGCTTCCAAGAGGTCAATTGGGTAGAGGTTCGGTTGGCAATGATCTGAATACGATCCCTTTTTCTGCCATTGAAAAAGTTGAGATCCTGCGGGACGGAGCATCTGCCCAGTATGGCTCAGATGCCATTGCAGGTGTCATCAATACACGGCTAAAAGAGTCAACGGGTAAAACATCCGTGAGTCTTCATTTGGGTCAACATTATAAAAGTGATGGAGAAAAATTTAAGTTGGGCATCTATCATGGCTTCGATCTGAATAAAAAAGGTTTTCTAAGTTTTTCCGGAGATATGAATTATCGGAATGCCGCTTCTCGTAGCGGAGAATATAAAGGGACAGTTTATAAAAACATTCCTGCTACTGCCAGCTACTTAGATAGTATCAGGATCAGGGCCGAAGATGATTCGATCATCAAGGCAAGGGGTTTCGAACGCATGAAAGCCGGAAATGCAGGCACCACAAAATCTATGAGTATTGGATTTTTAATGAATGCCGCTTACTTCATTAATAATAAAATTGAGTTATTCTGGACAGGCACTGTAAATTATCAGACCTTAACTTTCAAAAACAATTATAGTCTTCCCCGAAACACCACGACGATAAATACATTGTTATTTCCTGACGGTTTTAAAGCCATTACAATACCAATTATCTGGAATGTATCTGGAATAGCTGGAGCAAGAGGCTCCATAGGAAAAGGTATTCATTGGGAGTACAGCAGTGCTTATGGAATAAATAATATCCGGTACAATGCAGAAAATACAAACAATGCATCCCAACAAGTGACCCTTGGAAAATATGCGCCAACAAACTTTTATACTGGCTCTGTTATTTATCATCAATTAACCAACACTGTTCATTTCACAAAAAATATCAACAACCCTGGTGATAAATCAACTATTATTAACCTTGGCTGGGGCGCAGAATTAAGGGTTGAGAATTTTGAAATGAAAGCAGGTGAAGAGGCCTCCTGGAAAAACTATGATCCTACTTTCAAAAAAATGGGTGGCGTGACTGGCACAGCTAATATTGTTTC
>DASTZB010000543.1:0-16097 GCA_035764525.1 Chitinophagaceae bacterium
AACTCCGCGATGAGCTCCGCAAGCTTCAATCTCTTTTAACGAAACAGATGATGATGAAAAATTAAATTGAAGTGAACAGGCATCACCCGGTTGTTTATATATAGCAGTGTTTGCAGATGTAAAATTCGCAACGCCTTTTAACTCACCAGTGCATTCACCGTTGTTGCGATCAATATGAATGAAGAAATTTATTTTACCTGCTTTACTATCATCGCGGATCGAAACAATATTCATTTTATCTTTTATATAATCTGCAGAAAATTTATTTTTCTTTTGCAGCGTATCGATGGGGTTGATCACTTCCCTGATCCTGTCATCCAATGCGTCCTTTGCAATAAGGAGAAAGTGTTCCGCATCGCTACTGTATATGTAGACATCTTTTCCTTCAGCTATCGAGCCATCAGGTTTTTTCATCAGCACCGATTCATAAAACTCAAATTTCCGGTTAATCCCACTGATCTGTGAGGTGGCTGCATTTGCATCCTGCACTAATAAAGGAAGAATATCTTTGAATTGATTTTTCTTATCAAAACAAAGTACCAGCATTGCCTTTTTATCGGAAGTGTTAGTTCTTGCAAACAAGTAGGTCGCATCATTTTCATTAATTCTCTTACCCAGATAAATTTTTGGCTTCGCATTTTTACCGAAAACTTTTACCAGCACGGAATCAGGAACAAACTGCGCAAATATTTTATTGGCGATGAGTAATGAATCTTTTTCCTTTTTATTCAAAGCAGAATCTTTCACTTCGTATGGCGGTTCTATTAATTCGAAAGATTCAATGAAGTCACCGATCGCCACTTCATCAGTGCCTGAAAGAGAAGGTTTTTTCTTATTACCACAACTAGCTATTAAATTAAAAGCAACCAATAAGAAGACAAGATACCGAGTCATATTCTCTAAATTGTTACCGAATATAACCCTTTCCATTTTTATGCCATAGCGAAAAATTTCTTGGAAATTCAAGAGATATTTTTTAGGTTTGCCTAAATTTATTTTTAGTCATGCTTAATTTTTCGATGAGTGAGGAGAATTACCTGAAAACGATCTTTCATCTGCAAATCAAAGATGAAAATGTGACTACCAATGAACTTGCCGGGAAACTTAAAGCGAAGCCCGCCTCGATCACTGACATGATGAAAAAATTAAAGACCCGCAAGCTGGTGAACTACCAGCCCTACCAGGGTTTCAGGTTAACGCCTGACGGAAAGAAAGCAGCGCTAAGCATTATCCGTCGTCATCGTTTATGGGAATATTTCTTAGCAGAAAAATTAAAATTTAATTGGGACGAGGTCCATGAAGTGGCCGAACAACTGGAGCATGTAAGCAGTAAAAAATTGATTGATAAACTTGACGAATACCTTGCCTTTCCAAAGTTTGATCCCCATGGCGACCCGATTCCCGATACAAATGGGAAAATGGAAACAGGCAAACAAATAAACCTGGCAGAATTACCCCTCAATAAGCCGGCAAAGGTTTGTTTTATAGCCAATCAATCCGAATTACTACTGGAACATTTGAATGAAAAAAAAATAACGATCGGTGCTATGATCGTTGTAAAAAGAAAATTCGGTTATGATGATTCGCTGGAAATTAAATTAGACAATCGGCTGCTGACCATAAGTGATCAGCTAGTTAAAAACATTTTTGTAAAACATGGATAGTTCAGTACATAGTTATCCCTCACTAAGTGAGGTACATCAAAGCGTAGACACTACCAGCACCAGAAGACCAGGTTGGAGAAGGATACTTTCATTTTTTGGTCCTGCCTATCTTGTAAGCGTTGGTTATATGGATCCGGGCAATTGGGCCACCGACCTTGCGGGTGGAAGCCAATTTGGTTATAAACTGATCTGGGTACTGTTGATGAGTAACCTGATGGCTTTATTATTGCAAAGCTTATCCGCAAGGTTAGGAATAGTAAGAGGAAGAGACCTGGCACAAGCCAGCCGTGAAACTTATCCACGGTATATCAATTACGCATTATACGTTTTAGCAGAGATCGCAATCGCTGCCTGTGATCTTGCTGAAATTCTTGGTATGGCGATAGGATTACAATTACTCACAGGCTTACCCCTTATCTGGGGTGTATTGATTACTGTGCTGGATACATTTCTTTTTTTATATCTGCAGCGTCTTGGCATCCGTAAGATGGAAGCCTTTATCATTGCACTTATTGCCGTCATAGGCATTTCATTCCTGATTGAAATAATTTTGGTAAAACCACAATTAAGTGAAGTTGTAACGGGTTTTGTTCCTACTATACCAAATGATACTGCACTTTATATAGCAATTGGGATTATCGGCGCCACCGTAATGCCCCATAATTTATATCTGCATTCAGCCTTAGTGCAAACAAGAAAAATAAAACGGGATGATGCCGGCATAAAAAAAGCATTGAAGCTAAATCTTATTGATAGCACTATTGCTTTGAACCTTGCATTCTTTGTGAACGCCGCCATACTTGTATTGGCTGCCACCGCTTTTTTTAAAACAGGCAGAACAGATGTCGCTGAAATAAAAGTTGCGCATGAATTATTACCCTCCTTCCTGGGAACAAAATTTGCACCGATACTTTTTGCCGTTGCTCTTATCGCATCCGGACAAAGCTCAACTATAACAGGTACGCTGGCGGGACAAATTGTAATGGAAGGTTATTTGCAATTACGTATTGCGCCATGGGTAAGAAGATTAATGACACGATTAATCGCTATCGTTCCCGCCGTCATTGTCATTTTAGTAAATGGTGAAGATAATATCGACAGCCTGCTGGTATTAAGCCAGGTGATCCTGAGCTTGCAACTTGGGTTTGCTATCATTCCACTTATTCATTTTACCAGCGATAAACAAGCAATGGGAAAATATGCCATAAAACCTTTGGTGATCGTGCTTGCATCTGCCATTGCTGCTGTTCTCGTTTATTTAAATATTCGTATGGTGGTAGAACAAGCTGCTAATTATTTTGCGAGTTCCGATAGCATTTTCTGGAAAGCGGTGATCATCATTGCCGGAATATTTTTTGTAAGTCTTCTTGTTATTGCAACAATTTACCCATTGCGTAAACGGAAAATAAAAGCTGTTACAAAACAAATTCATGCAGAGCCGGGAAGTATTGAATATGCATCAATCCCCTCTTATAACAAAATAGCTATTGCAATTGATTTTAGTGCTAATGACCCGAAACTAATTGCTCATGCGATAGGACAAGCCAATAAAAGCACCTCCTTTATTTTAATACATGTAGTAGAAAGTGTTTCCGCAAGTATTTACGGAAAAGAAAGCGATGACCTCGAAACGAGAAAAGATAAAGAAGAACTGAATGACTATGTCTCGCAATTAATAGCTCGTGGATTTATTGCCGAAGGCAGGCTTGGGTTCAAAAACCGTTCAAAAGAAATTGTGCGAATTGTAAAAGAGGCCCAAGCTGATATGCTGGTGATCGGTGCACATGGACATACAGGTCTTAAAGATCTTATTTATGGAGAAACAACCGATGCAGTAAGACATGAATTATCAATCCCTGTTTTAGTAGTAAATCTTTAATAAAGATTTTCAAATTAGAGATCCCGATGGGCAACTATAGAAAATATTTTATCGCGGGTGTTATGAAAAATTTGCCGCGTCGTCCTGATGATATAATTATTAAAGTTGATGCCCATTACAAGATCATTTCGGCAGATACAGCTTTTGCAGCAAAATCAAGTAATCCAATTGACAAACGTCTTGATTTTTGTGCCTTCTTTTTAGCACTTATTAAAACACTTGATGAACAAGGCGAAAGTTTTGAAACAACAAGAAAAATTTGTCTTGAGATCGTTACAGAATATGTTAAACCGAAAAATAAATTTCAGCAGTTTGTAAAAAAGCTTCCCGTTAAATTGATCAACACATGGCTCGCCCCTTTCATTTTAAAGAAATTTCATAATCGGGTAAATAAAAATTCAAACCCCGATGGATTTATTGCCAAAATTATAGCGGACAAAAAAGAAACGCTGGGACTTGGTTATGGTGTTGATATCCTGGAATGTGGCATCTGCAAACTTTTTAATAAACACAATTATCAAAAGTATGCCTCTATTCTTTGTGAAGTGGATGCTCTGACCTCCGACCTTGCCGGGCTTAAGCTGGTAAGAAATGGTACTATCGCCCTCGGCGCAAAAAAATGTGATTTCAGGTGGGAAAAAAAGAGCTAGTTATGATGAACTAATGTTTTCTTTGAGTGATCTTTTACCATGTGCTTAAAACGGCTGAATGTTTCCGGTTTGATATTAAGATAGGAAGCAAGATATTTCTGCGGAACCCTCTGCATCAATTCAGGATGCCTGGTTACAAAATTGATAAACCTTTCCCGTGGTGTAAGTTTTACTAACCGGCTTTGCCACTTATCTTTCATCACCATCGTAGCGGTTATAACGAGTCGGCCAAGCCGCTGCATTTTTTCAGACGTTGAATAAATTCTTTCAAGGCATTCAAAAGTAATAGAAGTCAGTTCGGTAGGCTCTATTGTTTCAATTGAATATTCAGAAGGTGTGCGGCCATGAAAGGATTCCTGTGAATGAATGATATGACCCTCATAAGAAATTTGGGTATTGATCTCGTCGTTTTCTTTTTTATAATATTTTCTGGCAAGACCGCTTTCAATAAAATTGATATAGTTCTCAACCTCACCTGCCTGGGTAATGATCGCTTTTTTTCCGAAATTCCTTTTTATAACACAGGGAACTATTAATTCATTATACTCATCCTCGCTAAGAGGAATGAATTTATTTAAAAAATCGAGGAGTGACTTCCTGGAGCTCATAATCAGATTGAAGCGTAAGTTAGTGAATAATTGATTCGGATCAAGCGAATCTTGATTTTTTTTGAGAAACACGAGAATCTCATTTTTGTCTTTTTGACAAAAGAGCTTTCAGCCGGCTAAAAGTTTCAGGTTTGATCTGCAGGTAGGAAGCAAGATATTTCTGCGGTACCCGTTGTAACATGTGTGGATGATGATCTATATAGTCAAAAAATCGTTGTCTCGTAGATTTCGAAAGGCGATTATACCTGTTCTCATCTTTTTTTATAAACATACCGTAAAGTATCATACGGCCAAGTCTTTCCCCTTTCGGAAATTTATCGAGTGCTTCTTCCATCTTATCGTAAGTGAGTGAAAGAAGTATTGTCGGCTCCAGCGTTTCAAGTACTACCATCGATGGTTTCCTGGTCAAAAAAGAAATTTCGGATTGTACTACGTGACCTTCGGTTGCCAATTGCAGAATCACTTCGTTCTTTCTAACTGGTAAATATTTTCTTATCAAACCTTTTACAACAAGGTTAAGATAATTATCAACCTCTCCTTCGTGAACAATAACAGTACGCTTATCGAATTTTCTTATCTCACAATATTGCAAAAGCTCGATCAGTTCTTCCCTGCTTATCGGCATGAACCGTCCAAGATACCTTTGAGCATAGTCGAAAAGGATCGGATCTATATCTGCAAAAGCCATATTCATTTTTCTTTTACCATTAGGTGTTTTAAACGACTAAATGTTTCAGGTTGAATTTCCAGGTAAGAGGCTAGATATTTTTGTGGTACCCGCATTACCAGTTCAGGATTTTGTTTCATAAAATTCACAAACCGTTCCTTTGTACTGTAGCGGATATTATTGAGTATTTGGTATTCCACCTGCAAAAAAAATGGAGTGATGATCTTTCTTCCAAATTTTTCCCATTTTTTGTTGCTTAAAAATAGTTCATCAAGATCTTGTTTTGAGAGGGCATATGCTGTAACCGGTTCGATTGTTTCCAAAATATATCGGCTCGGCTCGCCGGTAATAAAAGAGATAACCGAACCCATCATCCCGCCTTCTTTTATAAGATGAGTGATCACTTCCTGTTTTCCACGATAAAAATAACGGCGGCTGATTCCCTTTAGAACAAAGTAAAAAATAGTAGATACCTCCCCAATCTCCACCAGCCTTGTCTTTTTGTCAAAGCTTACAAGCTGAAGTTTTGATGCAAGTTTTTGAAATTCTTCTTCTGTCAGTTCTATATGCTGGTTAATAAATTGGCGAACGTACTCAAGCATGATACAAGTTATGATTTATCGTTGTTTTGAATTTCACACAATTGTCATAGGGGTTCATGGAAATCAGCTCACCCTTTGTACGATTGCCCCATTTCCTGTAGGTTTGCGCCCAAATGTAATGTATCGAAGCAGACTTTTCTGTGACTCAAATCATTTTCTTTTATAAAATTTTTTAAAAATGACAACAAAGATCAAAGTCGCAAATCCCGTTGTAGAACTCGATGGCGATGAAATGACACGCATTATCTGGAAATTCATTAAAGAAAAACTCATTCTTCCCTATCTTGATATTGATATAAAATATTATGATCTTGGTGTTGAGTACCGTGATGAAACCAATGACCAGGTGACCGTAGATGCTGCTAATGCAATAAAAAAATATGGTGTAGGCATTAAATGCGCCACCATCACTCCCGATGAAGCAAGAGTGAAAGAATTCAAATTAAAACAAATGTGGAAGAGCCCGAACGGGACTATCCGCAATATTCTTGATGGTACTGTGTTTCGTGAGCCGATTGTTATAAAAAATATTCCAAGACTGGTTACCAACTGGACAGCGCCAATTATCGTTGGGCGTCATGCATTCGGTGATCAATATCGTGCTACAGATACCGTGATCAAAGGGAAAGGGAAACTGACAATGATATTTACACCAGAAGACGGTGCAGCTGCGCAAACGTTTGAAGTTTTTAATTTTAAAGGAGATGGAGTGGCAATGACAATGTATAATACGGATGAAAGCATCATGGGATTTGCAAGAAGCTGTTTTAATATGGCGCTTAGCAAAAAATGGCCGCTCTACATGTCAACAAAAAATACCATTCTTAAAAAATATGATGGCCGTTTCAAAGATATTTTCGAAGAGATTTATCAGAAGGAATTCAAAACAAAGTTTGATGCAGCGGGTATTACTTACGAACATAGGTTGATCGATGACATGGTGGCAAGTGCTTTGAAATGGAATGGTAATTTTGTTTGGGCTTGCAAAAACTATGATGGCGATGTACAGAGTGACACAGTTGCACAAGGTTTCGGTTCATTGGGTTTAATGACTTCAGTGCTTGTAACACCTGATGGAAAAACAATGGAAGCAGAAGCTGCACATGGCACAGTTACTCGTCACTATCGTGAACACCAAAAGGGAAGACCAACATCTACAAATCCTATCGCCTCCATTTTTGCATGGACAAGAGGACTTGCTTTCCGTGGCAAACTTGATGGCAATGATGCATTAATAAAATTTGCTGATGCATTGGAAGCCGTTTGTATAGAAACTGTTGAGGAAGGAAAAATGACAAAGGATCTTGCTGTTTGTGTTCATGGAAACAAAGTAAACCACGGCGAGCATTATTTATATACAGAAGAATTTTTAGACGCGATCGATAGCAGTTTAAAAAAGAAGCTTGGGTAAAATAATGTGAAATGAAGTCCTGAAATCCTGGTTCGGTTGAGCCGGGATTTTTTTGTTTTTATCCGCATATTCCAGGTGCAAAACATAATTGACTAAAGTAACTATATAAGCTTACCTTGTATACAACTTTAATCTTTCTAAGAATTTAGAGTCTCCAATTAGATTTGCTGAACAGCAACAGTGCTTTGTCTCTCTTCTTTTTACTGATATTAAAGCCGGCTCTGGTCAACCAATATGGCTATGCTCGTCTCAGCATCTTCGCTATGCTTAACCGTGGTCCATCTAAGAAGGTGTGAGAATATTTCGGTTTCTCTGGCAAATGCCTCTCTAACTAACCCAAAGAAATATGATAACTGATCACGATAAATTCACTTATGATTTTCACTTAGCTGATCATGCCGGGTTAGCTGTCATTGACAAGGGTGAAACGGACTATGAGAATTTTATTAAAGAGTTCACAAATTTCCCATGGCTTGATCAATTAGAGATAGCGAATAGATTAAAGAATACTTCTGCAACAATTACGGTTCAAGATTCCCTGAACGCAACTGAACTTTGGACTTCAATTGCAGGTAACAGAGATAATCATGGTTATATAGTGGGTTATAATTTTCCCAAGACGATCAAGGGTAATCTTTTTAGAAAAGAAAGAACTGTAAAATGGGTGATAATGTTTGCGACAGAAGCCAGGGAAAAAATAATAAACTGCTACAACCTATTTTTTAAAAGAGATACTACAGGCTTGATATTGGAACTGGAACAACTTTACTTCTATGGTGAGACTGAAGCCCACAAACAAAAATCTTAAATCAGGTTGCAAGTAATACTCTCTTATCCGTATATTTAATTCTCTATCCACCAGAAATTTTTTTTATGAGTTTTACAATTGCCATATCAAAATACCGCGTACCATTTAGAAAAAACATTTGGTTGTTTGCTTTCATCGCGGTGTTTGCTTTTGTTTGGTCCAATTCTTTAATTGGTACTAATAATACAGCAAATTGGCTACTCGAAAACACCTTGTGTTTTGTTTTCGTGGCCTTTATTGTTACAACCTATAAAAAACATCAATTCAGCGATCTCAGTTATTTACTTATTTGTATTTATTTATGCCTGCATGTCTATGGATCAAAATATACTTATGCTGAAAATCCATTTGGCTATTGGCTCAAGGATGTTTTGCATCTGTCCAGGAATCATTATGATCGTATCGTACATTTTTGTTTTGGGTTTTTACTGGCTTACCCAATGCGGGAGATGTTTTTAAAATGGTTAAAATATCCAAAGTGGGTAGCCTGGCTGTTACCAATTGAAATAACACTTTCGATAAGTGCTTTCTACGAATTAATTGAATGGGCCGTTGCTGATATTTTTTTCAAAGCACAGGGAGATGCCTATTTAGGAACACAAGGTGATATATGGGATGCACAAAAAGATATCTTCGTAGCATTTTGCGGGGCTATTATTGCAACAACCATAGTGTCATTGGTAAAAAAGATATTCAGGATCCATGAGGAATAATTCTTTTTTCTGTTATTGCTATTTTTAAATTTTCCAAACCCGGTGAAATTACAGAAAGAACCAGCGCCATCCGTAAGAGTTTTGAGACCAAATAAAAACTAAATAGAAAATATTTTAAAGCCCCGGCAGCAAATTGCTCGGATTTATTATCTGGTATATAAACCAAACCTGTTATGAGAAGATCATTTTTTGCCAGCGCATTAACCGCGGGTTTAATTGCAGGAGCATTGGACATTACCGCAGCTTGTATACATGCATATACAAGGAATGGTACTACTCCCATACAAGTTTTAAAAGGTGTTGCAAGTGGAGCATTCGATCCAAAAACTTTTTCCAACGGAACATTTTTGGCTGTCTGTGGTCTGGTAATTCATTTTATAATTGCGATCTCATTTACATTCTTTTTCTTCATGTTGGCAAAACAATTTCCTTCATTGGTAAAATACCCGGTTCCAATTGCTATTTTATATGGGATTTTTGTTTGGTCAGCTATGAGATTTATTATTCTTCCCTATTTATCCCGTATAACGCCAAAGCCCATCGTCGGTAATGAAGCCATCATAAATGCGATCATCGGAGCTGTAATTCTTATGATCTGTATTGGACTGCCCAATGCATTATTGGCAAAGAGATATTTAAAAGCAAATCCGTAAATTAGTTTTCATCAAAAAGAGAATTAATTCATGGTTACGTTGACAAGGACCAACTCAGACGACCGGGATTTTATTCAACTCGTAAAATACCTTGATGCTGAATTAGCAGAATTGGATGGCGACGAACATGAATTTTATGCCCAGCTAAATAAAACAGATAAAATTAAACATGTGATCGTTGCCTATGAAAACGATAAGCCAGTAAGTTGCGGCGCAATAAGAGAATATTCTCCAACGATAATGGAAGTTAAACGAATGTATACACTGCCGGAACATAGGGGCAAAGGATTTGCTACTAAAATTCTGGACGAATTGGAAAAGTGGGCGGCTGAATTGACTTATCAAAAATGTATATTAGAAACAGGAAAGCGACAGCCAGATGCTATCTGGTTATACCAAAAGAATGGATATAAACCTATTCCTAACTATGGCAAATATGTTTCAATGGAGAACAGTGTATGTTTTGAAAAAGAGATCTCATAAAGAACTCGTCATGACACATGAAATTATTAATTCCATTATAAAGCGGCACAAGAAGATAATAACCGGTTTATTTTTTCACAGCAAACTCATAAATATAAGCAGGCTTGCCATGTCTTGCTTCGGTGCTGATATATAAATTCCCTTTTGTATCAAAACAAACTCCTTCCGGTTGCGGCAGCATTTCCTTTTCCAGGTAATCAAAAGCTTTTAATTTTCCGTCGTGGGTAAACTGAGCAATACATTTCGTATCCTTGGTTGAGATGATAAATATATCGTGAGTAGCAGGTTGGACTGCAATCGCAGCAGGATAAAAATCTATCTTATCCCCTGCTACATTTTCAAAATCACTTTTATTTATCAGCATAAATGGATCATGTTTCAGCGAATCACCCTTTGTATCAAACTCAAAAATTGCTCTTGTCGTTTTCTTTACATCTTCCAGCCCGGCATCATCCTTACAGGCGACAAGAAGGTTGCCCGATATAGGATCGTAGGCTAATCCTTCCGTATTGTTATCTTTTTTTAACCATGTCTTTGTTCTTTCTGAAGTAACACCTTTTTTTTGTTTTATAATTTTAAATATCGCACCATGACTCCATAGCGCATAAACTGTATCATGAGCCACCGCCAGATCCTCAAAATCAAATTTTTCTTTATCGGTTTCTTTGAATTCGGTCTTATTAATGATCGTTGAGGCAGTGTCGCCGAGTTTTAGTTCATATAAGATTGGACGCATATCTTCAATTGCCAATAGCTTGTCATTTTTTAAGAATGCAATACCGGATATTTCAGCAAGGCTATCTGAAAGGACCCATTTGCCCACAGGATGCAGCAAATCATAGTTTGTTTGCTGAAGTGGGGCGTTTCTTACTTCTTCTTTTGTTTCTTTTTTCTTATTATCTGCTTTTTCATAGCATGAGCTTAGCAAAAAAAGAATAACTATCCCTGTCATTAAACATACTGCCCAATAATTTCTTTTCATTTTATAACTTATTTAAAGCTGACCGACCAATTTTTGTGCCATGCTAATGATATCGGCTGTTTGCCTGGCGCTTACCCAATTTATTTCCTTATCCTTTTTGAACCAGGTCATTTGCCGCTTGGCATATTGCCTCGTGTTCTTTTTTATTTCTTCAATAGTAGTTGCTAACGACATCTTACCGTCAAAGTGCTCAAATATTTCTGAATAACCTACTGTCTGCAATGCATTAACATGAGAATAACCTTTCAGTAATCTTACTTCCTCAACAAGTCCCATCTTAATCATTTTATCCACTCTCGAATTGATATTGTTATAGAGATCCTCCTTTGATAACTCTAATCCTATTTTAATGATCTTAAAATTTCTTTCCGCCCTTTTATTTTTTCTAAATTCCAAAATAGATTTCCCCGTTGATGCAACTACTTCCAAAGCTCGCATCATTCTTTGTGGATTTTGCACCTCACCGACTTTATAAAATTCCGGATCCTTTTTCTTTACCTCTTCCTGTAACCATGATAAGCCATGCAGTTTATGCTCTTCAATGATCTTTTTTCGAATTGATTCATCAATTGCAGGTATTTCATCCAATCCATCACAAAATGCTTTGATATAAAGACCCGTGCCCCCGACCATGACAACTGTATCGTCGTCTTTAAAAAGCTCATTTGTTTTTTGCAGAGCATACTGCTCAAAAAAAGCAGCATTGATATTCTCTGTGATAGAATGTGAAGCAATAAAATGATGAGGCGCTTCTTCTAATTCCTTGTCGGTTGGTCTCGCTACACCAATTTTCAATTCCCGGAAACATTGACGGCTATCAGCAGAAATTATTTCGGAATGAAAATATTTTGCAAGTGCAATGGACACAGAAGTTTTACCAACAGCAGTTGGTCCGCAAATTATAATAACAGTCTTATTGGAGGGATTCATTCACGAAAACCATTGACCGGGTTTTGATTTCACTGATATCTGATAACAATTTTTAACTATGCTTCATCTACAGATCCTTCTTCACCTTCTTCCGCGGATTCTTCTTCAGTTAATCCCAGGTCTTCTCCATCGTCGCTTTTTTCAGTAAACCCTTCCGTACCCTGGGTGAGATCGTATTTCTCTTCCACATCGGCAAACTTTGGTCCCAGTAAACCTTTGGTGCCGTATTGACTTGGGGCTATTCCTTCAGCTCGAACTGTGGCAGGATAACTTAGTTTTGGATTTTCTTCTTTTGACACATTTATCAGCTCAACCAGGAAACTCCAATTTTTATTGAAGTCGTAATTATAAATAAACTTCTGACCAGGATTTTTTATTTCACTGCCAACAGTGGTATCCTTCATCATCAAGGGCGTGGCCTTATAATCTTTTTCATATACTTCTAATGATATCTCTCTTCCTCTTTGCCAATGATCATTACTGCGAAAAAAAGTAGCCTTGTGTTTATTGTCAAATTCATAGGCTCTTAATATTGCTTCGTGTAATTCAAAAAAAGATTGTGTGTGCCGGATAGCGACATCACGATAAATACTATCATCATCTTCAAAATAGATCCTGAACTTTAAGATTGCCATGTGTCAAAAATACGATTTATGAATCAAGTCACGATATATATCAGGAGCGGGATCCCGATTTTACAGGTTTTATATTTAACTCATTTGCTTTAGCCAGCATGAATTCATATGCATCATCATAATTATTTGGTATCACACCATCCAATATCGCGTCTTTTATTGCATCCTTGATTATTCCCACTGGTTTTGATGGTTTTAATCCAAAAATTTCCATAATCATTTCCCCATTGATGGGAGGTTGCCAGCTGCGAATACGATCTTTCTCTTCCACTTCTTCACAACGTTTTCTCACTAACTTGAAGTTTTCCATAAACTTCTTCACTTTCCATTTGTTCTTAGAAGTAATGTCTGCTTCGCAAAGTATCATCAATGCATCAAAATCCTCGCCAGCATCAAACAATAACCGGCGGATAGCAGAGTCCGTAATATTTTCTTTTGTTAAACTTATTGGGCGAAGATGTAACTCCACCATTTTACGTACGAACTTCATTTTTTCATTAAGCGGCAGTTTCAACTTTGTAAATATCTTTGGCACCATTCTTCCGCCAACTACTTCATGACCATGAAAAGTCCACCCATGACCATCCTCAAATTTTTTTGTAACCGGTTTGGCAATATCATGTAATACGGCTGACCATCGAAGCCATGTATCATCGGTTTTCTCCGATATATTATCAAGCACTTTTAATGTATGATAAAAATTATCCTTATGGCCGATGCCATCTTTATACTCTGCACCGGCAAGATCTACCATTTGTGGGAAAATGATGTGCAACAATCCTGACTGGTACAAGAGATCAAACCCAATTGACGGTACTGGGCTATCAATAATTTTTATAAGTTCGTCCGTTATTCGCTCCTGCGAAACAATAGAGATACGATCTGCATCATCTTTGATCGCCTGGAAAGTTTTTTCCTCAATAGTAAATCCCAGTTGTGAAGCAAAACGAATAGCCCGCATCATACGGAGTGGATCATCACTAAACGTCTGCAAAGGGTCAAGTGGCGTTTTTATAATTCCTTTCTTAATATCATTGATTCCTTCAAACGGATCAATAAGCTCCCCATAATTCTTTTCATTTAAACTTATCGCCAATGCATTAATGGTAAAGTCACGACGATCCTGGTCATCGTTTAATGTTCCTGAAGTAATATCAGGTTTGCGGGAATGATAACGATAGCTTTCTTTGCGGGCACCAACAAATTCAAGGTCGAAATCATCAACTTTAATATGTGCCGTACCAAAGTTCTTGAAGTAACTAAACTTTGGTTCGGGTTTGAAACGTTTTGCAACCGCTTTAGCTAACCCGATCCCATCTCCTACACAAACGATGTCTGCATCTTTGGTGTTGCGCCCAATGATCTTATCCCGTACAAAACCGCCGATCAAATAGGTCTCCACTCCCAACTCTTCCGCAGCGTGGGCAATCTTCTTCAGAATAAACAATTCCTTTTCTGTGCATTTGATATCCATAGACGCTGGCAAAGATAATTGATGTATTGGCTATGGACGAAGAATGGTAACATTCCCATTATTCCATTTTATAAGTGAAGATGGTTGAGCAGGAGTTTCATCTTGCTGCTTGTATTCAACAACATAATCAACACCGTTTTTTATTTCAACTGCGATCTCTTTAAATATTTTTGGAGCAGGTATTCCGGAAATATTTGCTGAAGTAGAAACGATCGGTTTTCTAAATCTTTTTATAAGCTGACGGCAAAATTCATCATTGCAGATGCGGATCGCAATTGAGCCGTCCTGTGCAACAAGATTTTCAGCAAACCCCAAAGCACCATGATAAACTACTGTTGTTGGCTTTGTCGTTTTGTCTAAATAATCAAATAGAGAAAGGTCAGGAGCAGCTACATGCTGCATAATATCTCTTTCATCAGCTACCAGTACGATCATTGCTTTTTCATCGCTACGTCTTTTTAACTGATAAATTCTCTCAACAGCTTTTTCATTTGTAGCATCACAGCCTATTCCCCAAACAGTATCTGTCGGATAAAGGATCAAACCTCCCTCTTTCAATGTTTCTAAACATTTATCTATATCTTTTTCAAAAATCTTCATTCGTTCAACATTTAACCTTCAACTTTCAACTACTACTTTCAAACTTTCATAAACTCTCATCACATCTGCCGCACATTTTTGTTGCGTAAAATTTTGTGCATGCTGCCAGCCTTTTTCTTTCAATGCTTCGGTAAATGATCCATCAGCAAAAATAGTTTTCATTCCTTCGGCTATTTCTTCTGAACTATTCGGATCCACATAATATGCTCCATCGCCACCTGCTTCAGGCAGACAAGAAACATTTGAAGTGATAACTGGTAAACGACTCCACAATGCTTCCAATACCGGGATACCAAATCCTTCAAAGAATGATGGATAGATCATGGCAGTTGCCGATTGATAGATCGCTGGAAAATCTTCTGCCTTTAAAAAAGAAGAAGCAACTTTTGCTAATGGATTTTCAGATAAAAAAATGATCTGCTTTTCCAAACCATTCTGTTTGATAAAATCTTTTACCTGCTGTTTGTATTTAGTTCCATCTCCTATCACCACAAGTGGGATTATAAGCTCATTTCGTAAAAGGTAAATTGCTTTACAAATACCCAGCAGGTTTTTTCTTTCGATGATCGAACCGACATAAAGGAAGAATTGATCTGGCAAGGAGTATTTTTCTCTTATTTGTTGTTTTACTTCTTCACTTACAGTTTTCGCAAATGCCGGATTACAACTCTGATAACAAACGGCTATTTTATTTTCGGGAGTTTTATAGAACTCCATTATATCTTTTTTTGTTTGCTCACTGATAGCAATTACTTTATCTGCATGATCGCAGGCATACTTAAACTTTCTTTTATAGATCTCCACATCGATCTTGGAATACTGTTCGGGGAAACGTTCAAAGATCACATCATGAATAGTAACAACTGACCTGATATCGGTCTTGTCTATATCGAGCGGGACTTCATTGCTAAGACCATGATAAATACCAATGTCAAGTTTTTCAAGATCGTCTTTTACCCATGCACTTCTCCAAACCGATGATAAAGTTTTATGCAGCAGCTTTGTGGGCAGCACTTCATGAATGTTTTTGCCCTTTAGCTTAAATAGTTCCGATGGTTTTGGATTGAAAAGAAAATACGCATGCTGCGGAAAATATTCTGCCAATGAACGGATCAGTGTCCGGCTGTAATGTCCCAAACCTGTTCCGTTATGATATGCCCTTTTTGCATCGAAGCCAATATTCATAGGGTGCAAAGATATGCCCCGATCTCTAAAGGAAAACTCAGAATAAACATCGGATTGGTTCAAAGCACATAAGCTGTTTGTAAACATGAACAGGATTACTGAACGATGAACTGAGCGTAGCAACAGGTGATGCCATGAAATACCAAAGATGGC
>DASTZB010000544.1:0-5249 GCA_035764525.1 Chitinophagaceae bacterium
CACCAATCGAAAAGGCGAGGCAATGAGCATGTATTATAAGCTTAAAGAATTAGATGGAGATAGCGCTACGGAGCTGATGGATAAAATAAATAAAATGAAGTAAGGCCACTGATCTTTTAATCAGTATGATTGCTTTTTTTCCATCGATAAAAAACATAACCGGCAATAAAAAATGGCGCAGAGGCGAGATAGATGATGCCTGCATTTAATCCTTTAGCAGGTTTTTCACCAAGTTGTTGCGCTGTTTTTGTACAAATAGAGCATTGAGATGAAGAGTCGTTCACAAAACCGAGTGAAATAAAAATGATGATTGATGATATCAGCACCCACTTTTTCATTCTGAAGAAAATTCTAATACAAAAATAAAGCTTAAACTGCTTCTGCTCCTATCCTTTTGCTTTGTTTCTTTCTCTCATCTTCATCCAGTATCACTTTCCGCATACGAATAAAGTTTGGCGTCACTTCAATGCACTCATCCTGTTGAATATATTCCATGCACTCTTCCAACGTCATGAGAGTTTTAGGAGCGATTCTAGTCGCATCATCACTGCCGCTGGCGCGGTGATTGGTAAGTTTTTTGCCTTCTGTTACATTCACTACAAGGTCGCCTGGTTTAATATTCTCTGCAACGATCTGTCCAGCATAAACTTCTTCTCCCGGGTCAACAAAGAATGTTCCCCTGTCTTGTAATTTATCAATTGAGTAGCCTGTAGTTCTGTCCTGAATCTTTGAAAGCAGCACACCATTATTTCTTCCCGGTATGGCACCTTTCCATGGCTTATATTCTGTAAATCGGTGAGCCATTACAGCTTCACCCGCCGTATTGGTTAGCATTTGTGAACGCAGCCCAATCAATCCTCTTGATGGTATTTCAAATTCCAAATGCTGTATCGCACCTTTTGTTTCCATCACATGCATCTCACCTTTACGTCTTGTCACCAGGTCAATTACTTTACTTGCATATTCCTGCGGCACATCAACCACTAAATTTTCATAAGGCTCGCATTTTGTTCCGTTGATCAATTTTACCAACACCTGCGGTTGACCCACTGTTAATTCATAGCCTTCACGGCGCATTGTTTCAACTAATATTCCCAAATGCAAAATGCCACGACCATAAACATTAAAGCTATCTCCACTATTTGTATCTTCCACTTTCAATGCAAGATTCTTTTCTGTTTCTTTCATCAGCCTGTCACGTAGGTGACGGCTGGTAACAAATTTTCCATCTTTACCATAGAATGGAGAGTTGTTAATACTGAAAAGCATACTCATTGTCGGTTCATCCACACTTATCACAGGTAATGCTTCAGGATTCTCGGCATCCGCTATTGTATCACCTATATTAAAATCCTCAATTCCTACAACAGCACACAGGTCACCCGCAATTACTTCACTCACTTTCTTTTTACCCATTCCCTCAAACACATACAATTCTTTCACTTTCGATTTCTTTATTGAACCATCAGCCTGCATCAATGCTACCTGCTGATTCTCTTTTATTACTCCACGGCCCACTTTGCCAATTGCAATACGACCTAAGAAAGATGAATAATCAAGTGAAGTGATCTGCATTTGCAAGAACCCTTCATTCACTTTTGGTGCAGGAACATATTTTAAAATACCATCAAGCAATGGATCAATGCCCTCAATTTGAGTCAACGAATCATTAAACCAACCATTTTTACCAGAACCATAATAAGTGGGGAAATTTAATTGCTCCTCAGTCGCATCAAGGTTAAAGAATAGCTCAAACACAGCATCATGCACTTCATCAGGACGACAATTTGGTTTATCAACTTTATTGATAACAACGATCGGGTGAAGATTCAACTGTAGTGCCTTTTGCAACACAAATCTTGTTTGGGGCATAGGTCCTTCAAATGCATCCACCAACAGCAATACACCATCAGCCATTTTCAAAACTCTTTCTACTTCTCCGCCAAAATCAGAGTGACCCGGTGTATCAATCACATTTATCTTAACACCCGTGTAAACAACAGCAGCATTCTTACTAAAAATTGTAATACCACGTTCCCTTTCAAGATCGTTGCTATCCATGATCAGGTCACCTGTTTCCTGGTTATCACGAAACACTTTAGTAGTGTGTAATATCTTGTCTACCAAGGTGGTTTTACCATGGTCGACGTGAGCTATAATTGCAATATTCCTTATCTCCATATACCTATTTTCAAACGAGCGGCGAAGGTACGCCAAATCGCCGGGGCAGCGAAGAAAAAGGGGATGTTTATTATGGTCCCAACTGTTAACCCTTGATTTGACTTTCGTTGCATCGCACTCTTGTACTTCAACAATTCTTTTCGGCAATTTGTTGAAGTAGCTTGCCCAGAGCGAAGCGAAGGGTTCTGTAATTCTATTGAACTATTTGTAACCCAAAAGTGATTGTTTACGTCTACTATCCATTGCTCCTTTGTTCCTGGATTTTTAATTTCTAGCTTTATAAAAAATCTGCCATGCGTTTTCTCAAATGGTTCGGAATTTTTTTATTGGTCTTAATAATCATTTATTTCCTTGGCCCTCAACCTTCCACTCCTAAATACAATAATGAATTACCCAGCATTCCACCTGATGCAATACAATTGGAAAAATATATTGCGAATAACGAATCAAAACATAAACTGAAACCCGATACCGAAGCAAGAATCATCTGGAATAATGATTCTACAAAAGAAAAAACAGAATATGCAGTTGTGTATTTACATGGTTTCAGCGCATCACAAGAAGAAGGTGATCCGGTCCATGTTGAGTTTGCAAAAAAATTCGGATGCAACTTGTATTTAGCAAGGCTAGCAGAACATGGAGTTGATACAACAGAGCCACTTGCAAATTATACTGCTGAAAAAAGTTGGCGATCTGCTGTTGAAGCTTATGCCATTGGCAAACAAATTGGCAGAAAAATAATACTGATGTCAACCTCAACCGGCGGAACACTAGCATTAAAGCTTTGCGCCGAGTTTCCGGATATAGCAGCAAATATTATGATGTCGCCCAACATTGCGATCAATGATGCGAATGCATGGATGGCTAATAATCACTGGGGCTTACAAATTGCATATCTGGTGGTTGGTAAGCATAAAATTACAGATGACACTACAGCGTTATATAAACAATATTGGAATCAGCGTTATTCAACAAATTCATTGGTACAATTAGAAGAGTTGCTGGAATCAACAATGAAAGAATCAACTTTTAGAAAAGTTACACAACCATCGCTGTTGCTTTATTATTTCAAAGATAAAGATCACCAGGATCCTGTTGTAAAAGTATCAGCAATGAAAAGAATGTTTGCCCAACTTGCCACTCCTGATAGCTCAAAAAGACAAGTAACTATTCCCAATGCAGAGAATCATGTTCTCGGCTCACCAATAAAATCAAAGGATGTGGAGAGTGTTAAAAAAGAGATTGAAAAATTTGCCATTGAAATATTAAAACTCAAAGTAGCTGAACAAAAAAATTTAGACTCTCACATAAATTTTCCTTCTATCAAGCATATATCCTACCAACCAGCAGAATAGCATAAATGTTACCGCAAATAAAAACGAACCAAAATACATACCCGCATGACTGAATATACTTTGAAATAACCATTGGTAAAGCGCCTTGTCACCGACAGGTATAAACCACAGTAGTGTTGCTCCAAGTTCTGATACGAGGTAAACAAACAATGGATTCCGACCAAACACTTCAAAGAAGTAATTGAACCGTTTTATTTGTAAGAAGTCAATAACATAAACCAGGCCTGATAATAAAACGCAATCAATACCAACAGTTAGAAAAACAAAACTTCCTGTCCATAATTTTTTATTGATCGGGAAAAAATTATTCCAGCAAAGTGCAAGAAAAATCAATGTAACTCCAATCAACAATAGTTTTGTTAATCCTTCATAACTGTTTCCCTTTTCCTGTATCCATTTACCTGCTGCATAACCGAACGTTACATTGGCAATTGCCGGAAGTGTACTCAATAATCCCTCAGGATCGAATGCGACACCTTCTCCATGATATAAATGATTAGGACCAAATGCCCAGAGATCCAATCTTGTTCCCGCATTAGTCAGCATATCATAAGGATCTGCACCGCCACTAAACATTCTCAGGATAAGCCAATAGATCAAAAGAAAACTTACCGAGAGTGTCAGTACTGTATTTAACTTCAAATAACGGATCATCAATGCTGATGCACAATAGCCCAGAGCAATTCTTTGCAGCACTCCCATAATTCTTGTATGACTGATCGGTTTGCCGGATAAGCCACCGCTTTCATTCCAATGCACAAAAGGAAACCAATACATCAGGTAACCCAATAAGAAAATAATAATGGTTCTTTTGAAAATTTTACCAAGCACAACAACATCACTCATATTCATCCATTTCTTCATTACAAAACTCATAGCATTCCCAACTGCAAACATAAATGAAGGAAATACAAGATCGGTGGGTGTAAAGCCATGCCAGCTGGCATGATTCAATGGGGCATAGGAAGTATCACCATTACCCGGTGTGTTTACAATGATCATAAAACAAACCGTCATACCCCGAAAAACATCAAGGGCAGTGAATCGTGAACCTGGTTGCATAAGCAGTCGTTTAGTTTCCGAATGTAAAAATTATATTACAGAAACGCTATGATAATTTATAAAGAAAAAAATTGACCTAGAAGAATTTTCGGATAAGCCAGATAATAAGTGTACCAAACAAACTTAATAAAATCATTGTGGTAATAGGAAAATAAAATTTGAAGTTTTCTCTTTCTATCCTGATGTCTCCGGGCAAGCGTCCGATCCAGTTTAATTTGTCATGAAAAAAATAAATGATGATGCCAATTAAAATAATAATTGCACCAAGACCAATGACCCATTTACCGGTCTCGCTGTTCATACCACAAAGCTAAAATGAAAGAAGGTATCAGAAAGGATACCCGATGCCCAGATTATAAATTATATTTTCTCTCCGCCATGATTTATGATTTAATCTTATTTGATCAATCACCCATGGATTTTGTTGCCATGGCTCACGTAATGGGAAAGCAATATCAAGCCGGATAACAAATAATGTTATATCAAACCGAAAACCAACCCCTACATCAACTGCTAACTGGCTTAAAAACTTACTGGTAAATTCGCTGCCAGGTTTATGCGTGTAAGTGCTGTCATTCCACAACCAGATGTTTCCTGCATCTGCAAACAAAGCTCCATACAGTGGTCCTGTCAGCCGGAAACGAAATTCTG
>DASTZB010000545.1:0-3190 GCA_035764525.1 Chitinophagaceae bacterium
TGCTGAGTCCGGATAATTATATGGAAGTCATTCCGTCAATGCTGGCCAGGGCAAAGAAATCCATTTTGATAGAAAATCAATATATCAAAAGTACACAGCCAGATATTTCAAAATTGCTTGGTAGTATAAAAAAAGCAATCGTTAAAAATCCCGATCTCGACGTGCGTATTATTCTTGGCAAATTGTTCAGCCAAAAAGATTTTGAAAAAGAGAAAGTAAATATCAGGAACATTTTGGATACATACGGACTCAAGCTTGGTGAAAATATCCGTTACATCGATACCACTCGCTTTGTGCATTGTCATAATAAACTTATTGTAGTTGACGATGAGAAAGTTTTGGTTTCCTCTCAAAACTGGTCCGACTCAGCCGTCAGTAAAAACCGGGAAGCGGGATTACTGATTGATTATCCTGATCTCGCAGCCTATTATACCTCCATATTTGAATCCGATTGGAGCACCGCTCAAAAAAAGATTCCTAAGCCTGGCAGAGCAGACGCGGGAATTGAGACAGTTGCAACAGGAAATTTTGTAACTGTCGTTCCTGCAGATTACGAGGAAGTATAAACAAACTCATTTTAATAATTTAATAAACAAAATATTTATGTCTGCAAGTAAAGGACAACGTTCCCATAAACCAGCTTCGACCGGAAAACGTGCAGCAAAAGCGCCTGCTCCAAGAAATGTATCACGCCCACATGTTCCCCATGTAAGAACTACACCTGGGACTGAACCGGTAACAGAACTTCCGGAATTAAAGAGAGAGGAAGGCATCCCTGTTAATACACCTGACTTACAAACCACAGGTAAATACATTATCATTTATAAATCAGATGTGATCAAAAAGCCTGGCAGTGTCAAAGCATCACTATCAAATAAAGCAGGTATTCACCATTTTGCATCTACGAGTGATTTTAAAGATGGGGCCATTGGCGCTGAAATATTAGGTACTGGTACAGCTGTCCATTTTGAACACCTCGGTATGGCGCTTGTTGCTAATGAAGACGAAGCAGTCGCGTTGTCACAATCGATTTCTGATGCCGATAGTCCGATTTTGGCAATCGAGCCTGAATATATAGCTTACCCAACCATGGCTGGAGATATGGAAGGTTATTTACGCGGATACCGTGATGCTATTAACAATCTCTGGGATTCTTATAAAGGCGGTGACTCGCCAGGCATCTTTGCGAACATAGAAGCAAGAGAGAAAATTTTTAAGGATACCGATTCACTGACATGGGGGTTGCAGGCAACCAAAGTAAACACTTCAAAATTTAGTGGGCGGGGTATCCGAATAGCTATACTTGATACAGGTTTCGATCTCAATCATCCTGATTTTCGGGGAAGGCATGTTACTGCAGCAAGTTTTTCAGGAGTTACTGTAGACGATATACATGGACATGGTACACACTGCATTGGTACCGCTTGTGGTCCGCAAAATCCTGCTACTGGTGAGCGCAGATACGGTGTCGCATACAATGCTGAAATTTTTGCCGGAAAGGTTTTTAACAATAATGCGCCACGACCTTCCGCCCCAACCTCCAATGTTATCGCCGGAATTGAATGGGCCATGACCCAGGAATGTCATATTGCTTCACTTTCACTCGGCGTAGCCATGAATTCCCCGATAGAACAGTACAAAAGTCCCATGCGTCGGGCGCTCAACGCAGGCCTATTGGTTGTTGCAGCAGCGGGAAACAATGCGAGTCGGCCCGGCAATTTAGGATTTGTAGAACCTCCCGCTAATTCTGACTCGGTTATCGCCGTTGGTGCACTTGACCAAAAACTTGCTGTTGCTTCATTCTCTGCCCGCAGCAGTAAAATCACTGGTGAAGGCGGGAAGGTGAATATAGCAGCTCCAGGTGTCCAGGTCTTTTCAAGCGTTCCCACCACAAGGGGAAATCATGATTTTTTTGATGGCACTAGTATGGCAACTCCACATGTTGCCGGTATTGCAGCACTCTGGGCAGAGGCAAGAGGGGAACGGGGAACAGCACTCTGGAGCCGCTTGGTACAAACCGCCAGGGGGTTGACTGCTGGTTCTGATGATGTTGGCTCAGGTTTAGTTCAGGCGCCTCAGTAACCGGATTGTTAAGGTTTTAGGCAAATTTGAAATTATGTGGATTCTGTAGTAACTTTATCTACATAAAAATGTGTGGTATGCCTGGAAAAGATATGACTACTTCTGGAAAAGATATGACTTCAATTGTGGTTACAGTGGCCGATCAATGGATGAGCAGAATTACTGCTGTTAAGGAAAAATTGCAGTCCATGGGCATGCATATTGAAAAAGTTATGCCTAAACTTGGCGTGATATCTGGCACGACAACTAATATTAAGAAATTGAAATCCGTTGAAGGAGTTGAATCTGTCAATGTTGAATCTTCTCATTCACTTCCTCCGTCGAGCGCAAAATTACAATAAAGATTTAAGACATCTTATTGAAGCTATTTTCTTCATGCGATTAAATCATTCTGCATAACACTGAATGTATATCCAGGGTTTTGCCCATTATCGAAGTAGATAGGTTTTGAAATTTTAAGATATTCCTACCTATTTCAATACTTTCTAAAAAGGCTTTATTCAACGAGAGAAGAAAGAAACAAAATTGACAGTTGCAGTCTTGGTTATGTAGCTTTCTTAAGGTGAAGAAGAATTATATCCAAGAAAGTTTTTCAATTTGCTTTATCCATTTGGCGACCGGCTCAATTATTTTCCAATTTTCATTCTCATTTAATTTTATTTCAAAACACACCACGTCATCGTTTTCTATGGTTGAGACCAAAAAACATAAATCCATCGGGAATAGATATTTTCCTGAACGAGAAGTAGTAAATTCTTTCCGGCAACTGGTATCATTTCAATAAAGTCTGTCATACGATTCGTAAAAGTTTCAGGATTATCATTAAGTATATGTCAACGACAACATGCCTAAGCATGAAGACAAATACCGAAAACGTTACGAACAAAAACTAATGATATAAACTTTTTCCCCGAAAGAATTGTGTGTTTAACTGAAGAGCCAACGGAAACACTATATCTGTTGGGCGAACAGCATAGAAGCCATGAGAGAATTATTATTTTTACTGACTAAATCTGCTTTTGATTATGAAACTTATACTTTTAGCTGTATTGATTGGCATTTTTTCTACCGGATTGTTTTCTCAAAATTTAAATGAAAATGTAGCAAC
>DASTZB010000546.1:0-21330 GCA_035764525.1 Chitinophagaceae bacterium
GATGTAAAAAATCCCAATGAGCCGACACCAGAGGCTTCTGCTAATGAACAGGGTATTGTGTCATTAGCTCAGGGCGGGATCTATGTAAACGGTTTCAAAGATCTGAAATACGGTGACGGTGTTTTTGGATTGTACTGGTCCGGAGCCATGGGCTTTCATGAAATGTTGGGAGATGTGATTGGCGCCGAAGCTGCCAACTCATTCGAAAACCAAATTGGGTGCCCGGATAAAATAACATTGGATAATGGAACCGTTCTATTAAATCCTAATAACCCTAATAAGTGGTACACATTTCATCGAACCGTGAATAAAAACGATCAGCAAGGTTCGAATTTTATTTTTTATGAGTGGGCTTATTCATACAATACGATTGCAGCATGCAATAGGGTACTTGCCATTTTACCTGATGTGGAATTTTCAGGAAATGCTGCTACAAAAACTGCAACTATGAAAGCATGGTGTCATTTCTGGAAAGGGTATGCTTATGGACGTATTGGATCTATTTTCTATGCGGGTATTATTAACAATGATGGTCACGCTGGCACCAATGGTAATTATGTAACTAAAGAGGCTATAATTGCTGAATCAAATGCACAATATGACCTGGCTATTGCAGATCTTGGTGCAGCAACAAGCACATCCGATTACAATGCAATTATAGGTAAATTGATTCCCTCATTTTGCAAGGTAGGTAAGGGATTGCCCCCTACTACTGCAATGTGGATACGAAACATGAATACATTAAAGGCGAGAAATATCCTGGTAAATAAAACAGTTTCAAGTATGGCAGCCGCCGACTGGAATTCTATTCTGACATTAACTAATAATGGGTTATTGGCAGCAGATTATATATTCACAGGAAGAACAACTGCAACCGGAGATTTTTTGCCATCTTCTGGTGCTACGGTAGCAGCCCGAGTACAAAGTACGGATCCTGGTGGTGGTGGTTTTAAATTAAGTGAACGTTGGGTTCAGGATTTTAAAGCCGGTGATAAACGTTTTGATAATAATGTAAAATTTGGCTCAACATGGATCGGGAATAGCGATAGAGGTAATGCCTTCAATACAAGATATACTTTGATTAATGGTGGCGATAGTATTCCCGGCACTTATGTTTATGCAAACACAGCTACTGGTGCATTTGAACTTCCTTTAACCGGCACTTACGAAGAAAATGCTTTGATGAAAGCCGAAGCATTAATAAATTCTTCGCAAATAGATCAGGGTCTTGCACAGGTTGATGCCGTTCGCACTTATATGGGTGCCGGTCTTGCTGCCGTTTCAGGAACAGGGTTAACACTAGCGCAGGCAAAAGAAGAATTGCGCAGAGAAAGAAGAATTGCTCTTGCTTTCAGAGGTCTTTCATTTTATGATGCACGGAGATTGAAAATAAGCGAACCAATTTCTGGTGGTGGTGGCAGAACAGGTTGTACTGTCATCCCAACCAGCGGTGTTGTAAATACAAACGCAACAATTGAATATGGTTATCTTGATTACTGGGATGTACCTGATAATGAGTTAGCGTACAATCCTGCAGCAGCAGGAAGTGCGCCAACAAAAAACCCCAAACAATAATTTAGTTTTGTAAGAGACCCCTTTGAAAAAGGGGTCTCTTTATTTTTAAAATACATGAGATCATTTTTTTTATTTTGGTTTTTGGTTAGCTTGAATTTGTTTGCAGCATCTCAATTGAACAAGGTAAGCTGGGATGAGCAGTTTATTATTGTTGATAAAAACGGAGGTTCATTTCATTCTTATTATGAAGGAGTAGAAGGGCATCCATTTTTTATAGAAAGCTTTCGACCTTCCACTATTAAACTTGTTTCCGGCGTAGCATTTAATAATGTAACAGCCCGTTTAGATTTATATAAGCAAACAATTCAGATCAAATTAAATGGAGACACTGTAAAAACTGTTCTTCCCGGGAGTATTACTGAAGTTATTTTTTATGATACGGTTCAATTGCTGCCCTGTTCATATACATTTCAATCCGGGTATCCGGAAGTGGATAATATAAAAAGAGACAACTATTACCAGGTCCTTGCTGATGGGAAAGTTACCATGCTTAAGTCTGTTATTAAGAAAATAAACAAAACAAAAAATGAAATGTCGGGAGAGATAAGCAGTCAATTTGATATGTATGAGGATTATTATCTCTATGTAAAATACGAAATGAAACGGGTAAAAAAAGACAAAGAATATATATTGAATTTGTTGGCAGATAAAAAGAAAGAACTGGAAGTATATATAATAGATAAAAAATTGAACTTTAAATCAATGGATTCAATAATAAAGCTTATCGATTACTATAATTCTTTATAGTTTTAACCTGGCAGGAGAGGAAAAGAATTGCTAATCAGAAACTTCAAAGATTAGGATCTTGATCAAGGGAAATATTTTAATGCTACTTTGTTCACTATAATGAGCCACCTGTCGAGATATAAGCAAAAAAATAAAATAATTGCTGTTGTTTTTAAAGGCCATGCAGCAGTATGGACGGTTTCTTTTGTCTATAAGTGCTGCTTAAAGGCAGATGTCTTTATATTTGACCATTATTTCTTCCAAAATTAAACAAACATGAGAAAACTATTGCTTCTTGTAATAGCCATATTACTCTATATGGGTAATTTGATGGCTCAAAAAACTATTACCGGTAAGGTAACTGATGATAAGGGCAACCCTCTGGCCAATGCTTCAGTAATTGTGAAAGGAACTACTGTAGGCACAGTTACCAAAGATGACGGTACTTATTCGTTAAATGTTCCTGCTGGTGCAAAGGCATTACTTATATCTACTGTTGATATGAGTGCTGTTGAAAAGCCAATAGGGGGCGGCAATATACTTGATATCATATTGAGCCCGCAGGACAAAGTAATGTCTGAGGTTGTAGTTACAGCTTTTGGCATTAAAAAAGACAAAAAAACATTGGGATATGGTGTAACACAGTTAAGTGCTGCTGAGCTAACCCAGGGACACACTACAAATATTACTAATGCTCTTGCAGGTAAAATTCCCGGTGTAAGGGTCTCAGGAAGTGGCGGCTCTTTTACAGGTTCCTCTATTCTTATCCGTGGCTATACTACGTTCACGGGATCTAATCAACCATTATTTGTCGTTGATGGTGTTCCTATTGATAATAGTGGTGGTGGTAGCCCATTGCAAAATGGACCTTCTGTTTCGAACCGCGCCATCGATATTAACCAGGAAGATATTGAAAGTGTTACTGTACTTAAAGGGCCGTCTGCAGCAGTTTTATATGGTTCAAGAGCTTCCAATGGTGTAATTGTTATTACTACTAAAAAAGGAAAGGCCAGTCAAAAGAATTCCATCCAATTTTCAACCAGTTATGCGATAGAAGAGGTAAATCGTTTACCTGAATATCAAAATGAATATGCTCACGGTGCGGGTGGTGTCTTCTCAACGGCACTGAGTGGTGCTACTAACTCGTCATGGGGTCCTAAAATAACCGGGCAAATAATAAATCAGTACAATCCCCAGACAAATGCATATGATAGATCTGCACCTCTTATGGCTTATCCGCATAATGTTAGCGATATGTTTCAGAATGGTATTAACTGGCAAAATAATATCGCCTTTTCAGGAGGTAATGACAGGAACACATTCAGATTTTCTTATGGTTACCTGCGAAATACTGGCGTAATTGACAATAATAAGCTAACGCGTCATAACCTTTCTGTAAACACAAGTTCAAGGGTCAATAATTATCTTACTGTCTCCGTTAGCGCCAATTATTCAAATAATAAATCAAACAGAACACAACAGGGTAATCAACTAAGCAATCCTGTGTTCCGTGGATGGTTTATTCCTCGTAGTTGGGATCTTACAGGTCTGGCATTTCAAGACGTATTAGGGAATCAGCGTTATCCCTTTGGAGAAGATAATCCTTATTGGTCGATAATAAATAACCGGTTTAATGACGAAATTAATCGTTTGATTGGCAACGTGGGTTTGAATTTCAAGTTGACCAAATGGCTACAGGCAGATTATAAACTAGGTACCGATGTTTACTCAACTTTCCGGCATGGCTACGATCAAATTGGTGCTCGGGGTGGTGCAAACACAACAGCAAACGGCGCCGGCGGTATCAGGGAAGTAAGGAATAATTACAGAAGCCTGCTTTCTAACGGATATTTTACAGCTTTGAAAAAATTTAATAACTTCAGTGGTACTGCCATTGTAGGTACGGAATTCCAACAGACATATTCCAATACGGCACAATTGGATGGTAAGGGTGTTATCGTGAGAGATTTTGAACAACTCAGCAATACAACAACTTTTTCTCCATCACCATCACATGGTTCAACTAAATCAAGGCTATTGGGCGTCTATGGAGATTTTGTAGCAAGTTATAAAAGCATTGCGAGTTTGAATGTTACGCTTCGTAACGACTGGTCTTCTACTTTTAAACCGGGCAATAACTCTTACTTGTATTATGGTTTTGGTGCTTCTGTTAACATTACTGAGTTGTTCCCATCAATAAGAGGTAAGGTTATCGAAAATATTAAGCTAAGTGGCAACAGGGCGAAAGTAGGCAAGGCCGGAGATTTCGTGTATGCAACGGATTCATATTATGGTGGTGCCGGGTCAGCTGATGGTTTCGGACCTACAATTACTTTTCCCTTTAATGGTATCCAGGGATATTCTTTCAGTAACGGAGCAGGTAATCCAGAATTGGGTCCTGAGTTTACCACAAATAAAGAGATATCACTACAAATGGCTTTTTTTAAAAACCGCTTAAATATTGAGGCTACCCATTACTGGCAAAATTCAGAACATCTTATTTTTGCTGTTCCGGTTTCTTCTACGTCGGGAATTTCAACGGTCACCAGAAATTCAGGGGATCTCTCAAACATTGGAGTTGAGTTAAGCGTTAACGGTACTCCTATAAAATCGAAATCAGTAACATGGAATATTGGAGTATCGTTTACGGATTTCAAAAGCAAAGTGGAAAAACTGGATGTAGGAGTTACCAATATTTTCCTCGGTGGATTTACTACTCCCAATATTCGACTTGTTGTTGGCGATGAGTACGGCCAGATATATGGTAATGCTTATGAGAGGGATCCAAAAACAAATAAAATATTTGTTGATGCTAGTGGTCTCCCCATTGCTACTTCCCAGGTTCAGAAAATCGGGAATCCCAATCCTGATTACTTAATGGGAGTTACGAACACAGTATCCTTTAAAGGGTTTTCGTTCTCTTTCTTGCTTGATTACAAAAAAGATGGCGATCAATATGCACGCAACATAGCCGATCTGCAACGTACAGGAGCCACTAAAGAAACTGCAGAGTTTCCAAGATTTGATGCTAATGGAGTTGCTACTAAGCCTTACATTTTTGACGGTGTTTATAAAAGCAACGGGCAGCCAAACACGACTTATGTTAGTGCTGAACAGTATTTTGGTACCACTGGAAAGTATGCGGCAGCTGAAGGATACATTTATAATACAACCTGGTTTCGGGTTCGTGAAGCATCAATAAGTTATGTATTGCCATCCGAGTTACTGGCCAAAACACCTTTTGGAAATGCCGAGTTTTCAGTATTCGGACGTAATCTATACCTGGATGCGCCCCACTATCCTCATTTGGATCCGGAGCAAAACGCTTTAGGTATCAGTAATGCACAGGGCCTCGAATTTAATGCATTGCCCCAGACACGTAGTATGGGCGTTGCTTTAAGACTCAGCTTTTAATCAAAAACAAAAAGTATTAATATGAAACTAAAATATTTTAAATTCATTATGATTTTTGCAGGAATAATCGCTGTATGTTCCTGTAATAAATTGCTTGATATAAACAAAGATCCAGATAGACTGCCATCCACATTCACTCCCTATCCTCAATTGTTAACTTCAGCACAGGTGAACCTGGGTTTTGAGGGCGGCAGTGATCTGTTCAGATATGCTACACTGATCATGCAACAAATGTCGGGTCTTGCGTCACAGGCTAACCAAACCTGGTTTTATTCCCGTTATAACATTACCGGTAGCGATCAGAATAATGTATGGAACAGTATTTTTGCCACGACACTGGGCGATCTTGAATTGATTATTAAACAAGCGGGCGAAGCTGGTAGCCCTCATTATGTAGGTGTTGCAAAAGTTTTAAAGGCATACGAATATTCTTTGGTTGTGGATACATGGGGGGATGTGCCTTATACGGAAACTCAAAAACTGGTTGAAAATACCCAACCACATTATGATGATGACGCATCTATTTATCAAAAGCTCATCGCTCTGTTAGGAGAAGCAGTTACCGACCTGAATGCAACGACCAGCACCCTTTCTCCCGGGACTAATTCTACATTCTATACCAGTTCAAGCTGGGCAACAGCAAAGCCATTCTGGATAAAACTGGCTAATACTTTACGGTTAAGACTTTTGTTACATTATAGTAAAAAGGATCCTGCTTTCTGCGTGGCGCAAATGACAGCATTGATCAATACTGCAGGCATAACTTTTATGTCATCCAATGCCGATAACTTTCAACATCCTTTTTACAATGTCGCCAATCAGCGCAGTCCAATCTCAGCATTTGAAGTAAGTCGTCCAGATTATTTATATGCCGATCAAAAAATGGTGAGTATAATGAATGCAAAAGCTGATCCCCGCAGACCTTATTATTTTATGTCTTACCCTTATGAAGGAATATTTCTTCCGCTAAACCTATCTACGTCTGCGCCTACCTCAACTGGTAATGTCTTAACATTTACAACAACCACCGGTGCTGCATTAGGCATGAGAGTTTCAGGAACCAATATCCCTGCAAATACGACTGTGTCCGCCTTGACCACCACAACGATAACTTTAAGCAACGATGTTACTGGTACTGGTGTCGCACAGACTGCTACAATCGTTATTGAACCGACTAAATTTTCGGGTGTATCTGCTACTGCTCCTCCGTCTTCACCCGGCAATACCTATAGCCGTATTGGTACTTTTCTTCGCGGCGGTACTATTACTGGTGTTGTTAGTGGTAGTTCTGCACCTAATTTTGTTTATTCCGGAGATGCACCACAGCGCATGCTGACTTATACTGAATATTGTTTTATACGGGCAGAGGCTGCACTGATGGGAGCACCTGGCGATGCACAAACCTGGTTTACCAATGGAATTACAGCTTCAATGCAGGAAACAGCCATACCAGCCAAACAAATTCCAGGAATAACTTCAGTTCAAATTGCAAATTACCTTGCTGCCAATGGAACACTTATAGGCACTAACTCCGAAAAGCTTAAACAGATCATTGAAGAAAAATATATTGCCTTATTCGGCGTAAGTGTTGAACCATGGACGGATTGGAGAAGAACCGGATACCCTCTTTTGACAATGCCTGCAAATGCATTGAACACAGTAACGGCTGTTCCACGTACATTATTCTATCCGCAATCTGAGATTGATCTGAATCCAAATTGTCCCGGACAGAAAAACTCCAATTTACAGGACAAGGTGTTCTGGGATCAATAAATAAATCAATTTTAATAAAAAAAGCTATCTGTTCTAGATAGCTTTTTTTATCAGAGTCTTATTTCATCATCATTCCGATCGTAGAATTTGAATTCGATAAGATGATAATTAGTATCAGCCCGGAGAGTAATTCTCTTTCTATATTTCCGTTTCCACTTTGAAAACTTTGACCAAAGCCAGCCTTTGGTAAGGTAAGCATAGATGATCGGGTTAACTACAATGGTAAGATTATTATGCTGATGGGTAAACAGGTAGTTTAAATTCTTTTCGATCTCATCTTCAAGTATGATTGTTGAAGAAATTTTTCCTGTTCCGGCACAACTTGGACAAACTTCCTGAGTATTAATATTCATCTCTGGCTTCATCCGCTGGCGGGTGATCTGCATCAAGCCGAATTTTGAAATCGGTAACACGGCATGTTTAGCCCTGTCAGGCGACATGAATTTTTCCATTGCCTCCATGAGTTTCTTTTTATTCTCAGGAAGCTTCATATCAATAAAATCAACAACAATAATTCCACCGATGTCTCTCAGTCTTAATTGTCTTGCTATTTCATCTGCGGCTTCAAGGTTTGTTTCCAAGGCATTTTGTTCCTGGTTATTGCTTACACTTTTATAACCACTGTTTACATCTATTACATGTAAAGCTTCTGTATGTTCAATAATAAGATAAGCGCCACTATTCAGGTTCACCGTTTTGCCGAACGAAGCTTTCACTTGTTTTGTAATTCCAAACGAATCAAAAATGGGAGAACCATTTTGATAAAAAGAAACTATATCTGCTTTTTCCGGAGCAATTCGTTGTATGTAAGATCTTGCATCCTGGAAAATATTACGATCATTAACGACGATCTTATTGAAATCTTCATTTAATAAGTCACGTAAAATGCTGGTAGTTTTTGTTTGCTCACTTAATATTTTTGCAGGAGCAACAGCGCTTCTAAGATTTGTTTGAATTGTTTTCCATGTTTCTACCAGCTCTGTAAGATCTTCATGAAGCTCTGCTGTTTTCTTCCCCTCCGCGGCAGTCCTTACAATTACACCAAAATTTTTTGGTTTAATTGCTTCTACTATTTTTTGCAGTCGTTTTCTTTCTTCGGAAGAATGAATTTTTCTTGAAACGGCAACGATATTATTAAAAGGAGTAATAACTACAAACCGGCCGGGCAATGAGATCTCGCAACTTAGCCTTGGTCCTTTTGCTGCGATCGGTTCTTTTAATATCTGAACAAGAATATTTGGCTTGCCACCAAGCACCTCATTTATCTTACCTGTTTTAATTATCTCAGGTTCATTTTCAAAATTTCCAAAATCAGCGATCTCTTTGAGATTAATGGAATGTTGAGTAAACTTCAGTAGAGATTTGGCATACGGACTCAGGTCCGTGTAGTGAAGAAAAGCATCCTTTTCAAAACCAACATCCACGAATGCGGCATTCAGACCTGGGATCAGTTTTTTTACCTTTCCTAAGTACAGGTCGCCGACAGCAAACCGTGCATCACTTTTTTCATTATGAAGCTCTACCAGTTTTTTATCTTCAAGCAGGGCGATCTCAACACCCTGCGGCGCAGCATTTATGATCAGTTCTTTGTTCAAATCTTTATGGCGTTTACTCTGCCATTTGCCGGTAAATGATTACTGGTTGTGTTTAAACCGTGATAGATCCGTTTAATGGTTGTATGGGTTATTTGGGAGCAAATTGACGGGAAAAATGATCCGAAACGGCAGCAACCAGTTGACAAAGAAAGAACGGTATATAAAGTCTATAAGTATAGAAATCTCCTTGGAAAAGGTATTTAGCTACTTATATAAACTTTATATACTTATTTATTCTTTTTCTTGTGACGATTCTTTCTCAGTCTTTTTTTACGCTTATGCGTCGCCATTTTATGGCGTTTTCTCTTTTTACCAGAAGGCATACTTCAGAATTTTTTTTAAATTAATTTATTAATAAGGTTATTTCTTTAATTCTTCTATTCGTTTTTCCAATGCAGTTTTCATATTCGGGTTTGGGGCCAAAGGCAAAGCATTTGAATACCATTTGATGGCGTTGGCTTTATCTGATTTCCTTTCATAAACCTCAGCCATCATTAAGATAGCTTCAAGATTCTGCGGATCGATCGCCAGAACTTTTCCAAAACGATCAATCGCTCTGTCGTATTGCCCGGAAATCAGTGATCCATGACCAAGTATCATTTGGGCAAACACATTAGTGCTATCTTTTTCAACCACTTGGCGGACTTTCAAAATACCTTCCATAGGGTTGTCGGTAATGTTTCCGAAAATATAGCAAGCACCCAATCCAACAATTGTTGAATCATTTTTATCATTAATTCTCAAAGATCTTTCGAACAGGTCTTTTGCCTGCAGGGCTTTCCATTTTTTTAGGCGATCATTTTCCTCATTCCTCAGGTTCTCTAAAAACAAATGGGCAGCAAAGGTGAGTGATTTTTCCGAATTTTCCAATCTTGCAGCTTCCGCTTCATACCAGGCATAAGGTTCAAAGATCTTTGCTGAATCTTGCCAGAAATGTGCTAATTGATGATATACATCAAGCTTTTGTTTTTTTACATCACCCCTGATTATAGATTGTTCAAGATCATTCATCCATTTTATTTGAACAGGGCTCAATGTTTCTTTTACATGAAATAAAATGGAATCAGTTGTTAACTCATTTGGAGTAATAGACTGGGTAGTCTTCGTTATTTCACTTTTGTGAGGACCTGTTCTTCCAAAAAGGAATAATCCGGCAACTATCAATATACCAATAACAATAGTGATCCACTGTGCTTTATTCACCAATAAAATTTAGGGCTGCAAGTTAACCGAACAAGACGAGATTGTAGCTGATTAAATAGAAATTAGGCAGGATCAATTATCGCTGTCTTCACCCGGGCCCTCATCTGGTTTTACAGTTACGAGTTTTTTAACTTCTGCTACGAATTCTTTAGCTGGTTTAAATGCCGGGATATAATGTTCAGGAATATGTACAGCAATGTTCTTCTTGATATTTCTTCCAATCTTAGCAGCTCTTTTTTTTGTTATGAAACTGCCGAAGCCGCGAACATAAATATTTTCACCTCCGGCTAAAGTATCTTTCACCTCCTTGAACATAGTTTCAAGAGTAACAAGTACATCCACTTTGGGAATACCTGTTTTTTCAGATATCTTGTTTACGAGGTCAGCTTTTCTCATTTATTAAGATTTTAGCAGTTAATTTGCTCTAATGTAGGACAAAATATGGTGATTGTCAAAGGGATAGGCAATTTTTTTTTAACCAATGACTTTTAATAAAGAACTTTTATCCAAATTTCCGGCTTTATTGCTGCAGTGGAACAGCCATAAGAATACCCGGAAAATGCCCTGGAAAGGCGAAAAAGATCCCTACAAAATATGGTTGAGTGAGATCATACTTCAACAAACAAGAGTAGAACAAGGACTAAAGTATTATGAAAAATTTATCGCTGCTTTTCCTGATATTAATAAGCTGGCTGTTGCAAAAGATCAAAAGATCTATAAGCTATGGGAAGGGCTTGGTTATTATTCCCGCTGTAAAAATTTGATTGAGACGGCGAGGTTCATTTCAAAAAAATTAAATCGAAAATTCCCAAATGAATTTAAAGACATTCTTTCTTTGAAAGGAGTTGGAAATTATACTGCATCGGCCATTGCATCTTTTGCATACGATCTTCCTTATGCAGTTGTTGATGGAAATGTCTTTCGTGTTCTGTCCAGAGTCTTTGGTATTAAAAAACCGATCGATAGTACAGAAGGAAAAAAGCTTTTTTCCCAATTGGCATTTGAATTATTGGATAAAAAACAACCGGGTACTTACAACCAGGCATTAATGGATTTTGGCGCTGTCATTTGCAAACCACAGAATCCACATTGCAATAATTGTATTTTAAGAAATCATTGTTTCGCTTTTGAGAATGATTGGGTAAATAAGCTCCCGGTAAAAGAGAAAAAAATTAAAATAACAACCCGTTGGTTTAATTACCTCGTGATAGAATACAAGGAAAAGATCTATTTAAAGAAGAGAACAGCCAATGGTATCTGGAAAAATCTTTATGAATTTGCTTTGATCGAAACTAGTAATGACGCTTCTGTGAAAAGGCTGTTAGCAAAAGCAGAAAAAGAAAAAATTCTAAAAAAAGATTCTTACAAAATCCTATCGGTTTCCCAGCTTTATTGTCAACAATTATCACATCAAAAGATCATGGGCAGGTTCATTAAACTAACACTTAAAAAGCAACTTAATATCCCAGGCTTTAAAGCAATTCCTCTAAAACAACGTCTTCGCTATGCATTTCCCCGGTTAATCAATGCATATTTTGAAAAAGGCGACTCTTAATAGGGATATAAAAAATTTCATATTTACCGATAAAAAAAATTAATTTTAAAGAGCATTGAACTCTATAGAGGAATTTTAATAACGAAAACTTATCACTATGAGAGGCGTAAACAGGGTCATGCTCATTGGCAATCTTGGAAAAGATCCCGACGTACAGGTATTAGAAGGAAATATCGCCGTAGCAAAATTTCCACTCGCAACAACTGAAACTTTTAAAGACCGTGGAGGTAAACTGGTATCGCAAACTGAATGGCATACTGTGGTATTATGGCGCGGACTTGCAGAACTGGCGCAAAAATATCTTCATAAAGGAAGCCTGGTTTATATTGAAGGACGCCTGCGCACCCGAAACTGGGACGATAAAGAAGGACATCGCAAGTTCGCCACTGAAGTAGTTGGCGATAATCTTATCATGCTCGATAAAAGAACAGATGGCGGCCCACATACTGATGCAAGTCACGGAGAAAATTTGGGTAGCCACGAAGTTCCTCCTGCTGATAGCGAAGCATCGCAGGATTTACCCTATTAATTAATCTACCTGAAAACTTTACTTTTGTAGCAATATCCGCAGGCAGGTATTTACCTGCCTGTGTGACTATGATTAATCACCAAAAACACTTGCTTTGGATTATCATTCGGTTATTACATCTTTTATTGATAATCTTCTTTTTACACTTCTTGCTGTTAAAGCCGATGGAACTATTATTCTCGGGGCTTTATTATTTGCATTAATGACACTTTCATTTTTTATTGCAGCTGGCGAAGTAGCTTTATTTTCATTGCATAGCAAAGACATTAACATGCTGAAAACAAAACAGCATTCTTCAGCAAGGCGTATTGTTGATCTTCTCGATGAGCCAAAAGAAGTTTATACTTCATTACTGATAGCAGGTACCTTTTTTAATAT
The DNA here is from genome assembly GCA_035764525.1 of Chitinophagaceae bacterium. GTDB lineage: Bacteria > Bacteroidota > Bacteroidia > Chitinophagales > Chitinophagaceae > VBAS01. Next base: position 12,749 of record DASTZB010000546.1, read on the forward strand.
CTGTATTATCGTGCTTTCTAACTTTCTTATTAATGAATTATTGCATTTAGGAGATGCGTTGGTTAGGCTGGGCTCATTTGCTTATATCGCTGAATTAGTGATCAAGGTTTTTATGATCGCTTTTATTCTTGTATTTTTTTGCCGCATATTACCAAAAGTGTGGGCTACACAAAATAACCTACGGGTTGCTTATGATTGTTCTTATGTTATCGAGGGAATTCATCTTTTGCTGGTACGCATAAGCCGCAGAATGGTTGCCATTGCAGATGTGATTGGCAAAAAACTTGGCGCCACAAAAAGCCACACTGCCAGCCTGCAGGAGTTAGATGAAGCAATTGATATTACGACTGATGAAGAAACATCTATTGAAGAAAAGAACATTTTAAAGGGTATTGTCAAATTTGGGAACATTTCTGTGAAACAAGTCATGCGTACCCGGCTTGATGTGAGTGGTATTGAATACAACATTTCATTGCATGATCTGTTTAAAAAAGTGGAAGAGCTTCATTACTCACGATTGCCGGTTTATAAAATAAGTCTTGATGAAGTGGTTGGCGTTCTAAATACAAAAGATCTGCAGGCGCATTTGCAACAGCCGGAAGATTTTGACTGGCATGTTTTACTGCGACAACCTTTTTTTGTTCCTGAAACTAAACTGATCGAAGATCTTCTCAAAGAATTTCAGAGTAAGCGAATTCATTTTGCCATTGTAGTTGATGAATTTGGCGGTACAAGTGGCATCGTTACAATGGAGGATATCCTTGAAGAGATCATTGGAGAAATAAAAGACGAGTTTGACGAAGAAGAAGGCAACATCAGGAAGTTAGATGAGAGCAATTTCATTTTTGAAGGTAAGACAACTATAAATGATGCGTGCAAAGCAATGAAGATCCCTCAGGATACGTTTGATCGGGTAAAAGGAGATAGTGAGTCAATGGCGGGTCTCGTATTGGAGTTGTCAGGAGAATTTCCTACAACCAGCACGGTTGTTTCTACCGGCGATTTCGAATTTACAGTGATGGAAGCTTATAAAAACAGGATCATGGAAATTAAAGTCACTATTAAACGCAATCTTGATTAATGAAAACTGCTTCTTATTTTTTTCTTGCAACAATATTCTTTGTTTCAATTTTGTCCTGCAACACCAATTATACTGTTGATAAAAAAAGAGGATACTTTAAAATTGATTTCCCGGAAAAACAATATAAACTGTTTGACCAACCCGGTTATCCTTATTCATTTGAATATCCTGTTTATGCCAATGTAATAAAAGACACTACCTTTTTCGACAACAAACCAGAGAATGACTGGTGGCTCAATATCGACTTTCCACAATTTCATGGACGAGTTTTTGTAAGCTATAAAGAGATAGGAAAAAATAAATTTGATTCGCTGATCAGCGATGCTTTTACAATGAGCTATAAACAACATGTTCAAAAAGCGTCTTCTATAGAACCCAAACCATTTCGAACTCCGAATAATATCGATGGAATTTATTTTACACTAGAGGGGGAAACGGCAACAGCCAACCAGTTTTTCCTTACCGATTCAGTAAAACATTTCTTGAGGGGGGCATTATACTTTGATGCTACGCCAAATGAAGATTCCCTTTCCATTGTGAACGATTTTCTAAAAAAAGATCTCCAATATCTTATCAATACATTGAAGTGGAAATAGCCGCTCGTGCATTCATTTCCGAAAGACTATTTTTGCAAAAATTATTTTCGTGATCATAATTGACAATAAACAGATCAGTGATGATGTCGTGGAAACGCAATTCGTCTGTGACCTTGCTAAATGTAAAGGAGGCTGTTGCGAAGACGGAGATGCAGGTGCGCCGCTTGATAATGAAGAATTGGAGATCGTTAATGAAATGTATGAAAAGATTAAGCCATATCTCACGAAGGCTTCAATAAATGAAATAGAACAAAAAGGGAAATATGTCTATCACAGGGAATTCGGGTGGGTGACGCCAACTCTCGAAAGTGATAACGAAATATGTGTATACGCCATTAGAGAAAAAAACGGAATGATAAAATGTGCTTTTGAACAAGCGTATTATGATGGAGTGATTACATGGAAAAAACCGATCAGCTGCCATTTGTATCCAATTACTGTAAAAAAAGGTAAGTATGGCAATTATGAAAAAGTGAATTATGAACCAAGGGAAAAACTCTGCGGTCCCGGTTGTGCATTGGGAGAAAAACTAAAAGTCCCTACATATGAATTTTTAAAAGAGCCATTGATAAGAAAATACGGGCAGGAGTTTTATGAAGCGTTGGAAAAAGCAGCGAAAGAGTATTATCATGCAACCACGAAATGATAGCTTATAGAGAGGTCAAATCAATTCTCAACAAACATAAAAAAAGGGATAGTTGGTTCCTTGATGATTATTCTGTCAATCCCTACGAAGGCTGCGGATTCAATTGTACTTATTGTTATGTACATGGCAGCAAATACGGAGAAAACCTTGCAGAAAAAATTGTAATCAAGAAAGATGCCGCTTCAATTCTTGATAAACAACTTGCAAATCGTGCAAGGAAAAATGAATTTGGTTTTATTGCGGTTGGATCAGCTACTGACGCCTATATGCAGTTGGAAGAAGAGATTTGTTTGACAAAAGAATTATTGCAAGTAATTCTCAAACATCGGTTCCCTGTTTTCATTTCCACAAAATCTGAATTGATAAAAAGAGATATTGATCTGTTAAAACAAATAGATGCAAATGCTATTCTGCCTGAAGATCTAAAACAAAACCCCGGTCGCGGAGTTATCATTTCATTTTCTTTTTCTACCCTTGATGAAAAACTGGCAAAGCAAATTGAACCGGGTGCACCCTCTCCACAAAAGAGATTAGAGACATTGAAGATCTGCAGCGATAATGGTTTTTTATGTGGCGTAAATGCCATGCCATTATTACCTTATATCTCTGATATCGAAGAAGAGATAGAAAAGGTAGCGTCAGCTGCAAAACAATATGGAGCAAACTATATTTTAATAGCCGGTCTAACACTTTTTGGAAATGATGAAAGAGACAGCAAGCAACTGGTTTTTAGGTTTCTCAGAAATAATTATCCTGATCTATTAGAAAAATATGAGAAGATGTACGGGTCGGTTTATTACTCGTCATGGCAGTATCAGCAAGAGTTGAAAAAAAGAGGCGATGCACTTTGTGAAAAATATAAAATCAAAAATACAATTCTCTGATGTCAGCATTATTCAAACAAATTCAAAAAGAGTTACAGGAATATTCAACACCTGCAGCAAAAGCGGCAGCTTTGAAATTTGTTCCCAATGCAGAAAAGGTTTATGGCATCAGAACACCGGTGTTGAATCTGCTGGCAAAAAAATATAAAAAAGGCGGGTTCGATTTGGTAGCAGAGTTGTGGAGATCAGGAGCATTTGAAGAAAAAATGCTTGCTGCAAAAATACTCAATGTAATTTGTAAAAAAGATCCTTTGTTTTCTTTAAAATTAGTTACAGGCTTTTCAAAAGATATTTCCGATTGGGCTGTATGTGATACGCTGGGAATGCAAAGCCTGAAACCTGTCGCCGAGAAAATTCAGACAGAGATTTTTGATCTATCAGCAAAATTGATAAAATCAAAAAACCTGTGGGAAAGGCGGCTATCGTTAGTGATCATAGAAGTATTCACAAAAGACAAATCACTACATCCAGAAATAGTAAAAAGAGTAAAGATGCTCGAGAATGATGACGAGTATTATGTGAAGAAGGCGGTGGTATGGATAAAAAGGAATTTTGAAAAAGGAAGATAAACTCAGTTTATATTTGTAAACATGTCTGAACACTCACAATCATTTATCGAAAAAAGCACGGAGAAAACTGCTGACCGTGAACATCGGCGCAAGATCAATTTTAATATTGGCAGGTATAATGCTGTTGTGCCAAAAGGAAAAGAACAGTTCAGTAATGTAAACCTGGCAAGAGAGAAAGCAAAGAATATAAAATGGAAAGCAATTGAGAATCTTGATAAAATGCTGGAGAGTTTTGAAGCAAATATTACAAAACGTGGAGCAAAGGTAATTTGGGCTGAAGACGCCCAACAGGCCCTGGAAGAAATTGGAAAAATTTGTGCTGAGAAAAATTGCAAAACATTGGTAAAGAGTAAGAGCATGGTAACGGAAGAAATTCATTTGAATAAATTCCTGGAAGGGCAAGGGATCGAAAGTATAGAGACAGACCTCGGAGAATACATTCAACAATTGGACGGGGAGGCGCCTTATCATATCGTTACTCCCGCTATGCATAAGAGTAAAGAAGACGTGGCAAAACTTTTTGCGGAAAAATTAGGAACTGATCCAAAGCTGACACCGGAGCAACTCACATTAGTTGCAAGAGAAGTGTTGCGAAAAAAATACGCTGAAGCTGAAGTGGGAATAACCGGTGCCAATTTTATTATTGCTGACATCGGTGGAATTGCAATCACAGAAAATGAAGGCAATGCGAGATTAAGTTGTTCGATGCCGAAGACGCATATCGTAGTGGCAGGCATAGAAAAAGTTATTCCAACAATGAATGATCTTGCATTGTTTTGGCCCTTGCTTGCAACTTATGGAACGGGTCAAAAGATAACCGTTTATAGTACAATAATAACTGGTCCGAAGCAGGAAAAAGAAACTGATGGTCCTGAAGAAATGTACGTGATACTGGTCGACAATGGAAGAACAAATATTCTTGCAAATGAAAAATCAAGAGAGAGCCTCTACTGTATTCGCTGTGGTGCCTGCCTGAATGCATGTCCTGTTTATAAAAATATTGGCGGCCATAGTTATGAAGCTACTTATAGCGGGCCAATTGGATCGGTGATCACTCCCCATTTGAAAGGAATGAAAGAGTGGAAGCACCTGAGTTATGCATCTTCGCTTTGCGGCAATTGTACAGAAGTGTGTGCAGTAAAAATTAATTTGCATGAATTGTTATTAGAAAATCGCCATGAAGCAGTTGATGAAGGTGATGCCAGTTTTGCAGAACGCACAGGATGGAAATTATGGAAACAAGCAATGCTTAAACGCAGCCTGATGAATATGGGAAACAGGAAAATAAAGAATTGGGTGGTAAATACTTTATTGAAAGGGTGGAAGGAACATAGAAGCGAAATGGAGTTTCCAAAAAAATCTTTCAATCAAATGTGGCAGGAAAAATACGGAAACAGATAATTATCTTCATTGTGTGATTGTCTACGCAAATAAAATTACTCCCCGTCTCCAATATGTAACAGATTTCATAGGTAGAAAAATTACAGGTGAGCCTTTACAACTTACTTCTGATACTTTTTATTTCAATGATTATAACGGCCCCAAAATAAATTATGGTTACGAGCCTGTTTCAACTGATGAATTGCTGATCATCAATTACCCATTGTTGTTCGAATCCGGCATAAAAAAGCAAAAAATAGATTGTTTTAGACTAAATGATTTTACTGCTTTTTACAGATCGGAGGGAGACTATCCGTTTGATATTTTCTCTGCGATATTTTATTTATTAAGCCGCTATGAGGAATATGTGCCACATGTGAAAGACGAGTATGGTAGATATGCTCATGAAAATTCGTTGGCTTTTAAGGAAGGATTCTTAAATATTCCTTTGATAAATATTTGGATCGAGGATTTTAAGAAAGAATTGAGGAAAAAGTTTTCCTATCTAAAGCTTCAACCTTCAACCTTCAACTTTCAACCCACATATGATATTGATGAAGCGTTTGCTTTTAAAAATAAGACTTTGATCAAAACTTTAGGCGGCATCGCTAATTCTGTCGTCAGTGGTCAGTGGTCAGTGGTCAGTGAACGATTGAAGGTGCTTCGAAAGAAAAAAAACGACCCTTATGATGCGTTTGAATGGATGGATCAGCTGCATAAGAAAAATATTTTAAAGCCATTGTATTTTTTTCATGTAGGAATTGAGAAGGGAAAATATGATAAAAATATCTCTCCATCTCATCCCGTAATGCAGCAATTAATAAAGCAACATGCCGAAAAATATCAAATTGGAATTCATCCATCGTGGGCAAGCGGAGATGATGAAAGTTTGTTAAAAAAAGAGATCAAAGTGCTTGAATCAGCAGCTGGAGAAAAAATAACTTCTTCGCGGCAACATTATATCCGTTTTACATTACCACTTACTTTCCGGCGATTGATCGCTGCCGGAATTACTGATGATCATTCGATGGGCTATGGAAGCATCAATGGTTTCCGTGCCTCTGTGGCATCCTCATTTTATTGGTATGATATCAAAAAAGAACAGCAAACAAACCTTCTGCTTCACCCTTTTTGCTTTATGGAAGCCAATTCTTTTTTTGAACAGAAATATTTACCGCAAAGAGCTTACGAGGAAATGATGCATTACTACAATGCAGTGAAACGTGTTAACGGCACATTAATCACTATCTGGCATAATAATTTTTTAGGAACATACCCATTGTTCAGCGGATGGAAAGATGTTTATGAAGAGTTCGTTAAGCAAGTGAATAAGGACTTGTGAATGGTCAATGGTGAACAAGCAGTTTCAATAATTTTTGACCATTCACAAAAAGCTGAATAGAATTGTTGTCGTACAAATGTGCGACGCAACAAAAGCTTAATAGTAGAAATGCAGCTGAGGAAATAAAAAAGCTAAAAAGTAGGGAATGGGATTTTATTTAAAGCTTGTTTCTAACTAGGTCTCCTCTTTCGTGGGACAGGGGTTAAACTCCCTCTGTTTCGGGTTGTTCTGCACTTGTAATTTTATACGCTTTGTTTACAAGATAAACGCCAAGCAATGTTACCAATCCACCAATGGCGAGATAGATGGTAAGGTTTTCATCAAATATCAATGAGCCGAGAACAACGGCAACAATAGGATTGACGTATGCATAAATTGAAGCTTGCTCGGTTGGCAAATTTTGCAATGCATACAAATAACAAACAAAAGCGATCAGCGAACCAAAAATGACAAGATAGGCGATGGCTGCCCAGGATTGCCATGGAATAGCGGTAAGTGCAACAGCTTTGCCAGTTGCAGTTGAGAAACCATACAGCACAACCCCGCTAATGACCATTTGCAAACCCAAACCAAAATACGGATTGAACCGAACAGCTTGTCGTTTGGTATAAAGTGTGGCAATAGCCCAAGTCCAGGTAGCGATCACAGAAAGTAAAATGCCCCAACGAAATTTCGGGTCAAAGAATTCATTTAAGTGATCATAAAATATGACACATACACCACCAAACCCAAATAGCAAACCGGTAATAGCCATTACAGGCATTTTTTCTTTTGACATAAAGAGACCGATCACCACTAACCATAAGGGAAAGATGGCGCCAATAATAGCACCGAGACCTGCAGATATTTTGTATTGCAATGCAAGGGTGCTAAGTCCATTGCTGATCATAAAATTTAAAAAACTTAACACGATGATCGGTATCCATTCTTTACCTTTTGGCAGCGGCATCCTTTTATAAAGAAAGAAACCAACATAACAAATGCCACCGAGTAATTGACGGATACCTGCCATTTGCAATGCATCGGGAATATATTTTACACCTTGTTTGCTTGCCAGCCAGGTAGTACCCCATAGTATGCAAACTAATGAAAGTGCAAAAATGGCTTTGGCTCTTGTTCCTTTTTTGTGAATGGTCAGGGGATTCAGCGCCGATAAACTTTTTAGAGCATCAGTAGATTGTGATAAAGTTTTATTGAAGTCAAATAAGGGCATACCCTCTAAATCTCCCTAAAGGGAGACTTTATGGTTTAAGTGGTTTGAAATTTTCTTTTATATAAAAATATCCTTAAGCCCCTTTAGGGGGTTTGGGGGGTTAATGTTTAAAGTGCCTCATCCCCGTCATCACCATCGCCAGTTTATTTTCTACACAATAATCAATGGAATCTTTATCACGAATAGAACCGCCGGGTTGAATGAATGCTTCTATGCCTTCGGCATGGCTCATTTTCACGCAATCATTAAATGGAAAGAATGCATCACTCGCCAGTACAGCACCCTTCAAATTAAAATTAAATTGTTTTGCCTTTTCAATTGATTGGCGAAGGGAGTCGATTCGGCTTGTTTGTCCACAACCTTTTCCAATAAGCTGTTTATTTTTTACCAATGCAATTGCATTACTTTTTAAATGTTTGCAGACAAGATTAGCAAATTTCAGATCATCTTTTTCTGATGCTGAGGTTTCTCTACCACCAACTTCTTTCCATTCTGCATAATTGCCTTCATCTGTTCCTTGTATCAAGACTCCATTTAAAAGTGACCGATACATTTCTGGATTTTGACTTTTTACTTTTGACTTGCTTTGCAAAAGAATTCTATTCTTTTTTGATTTGAGAACTGTTAATGCATCTTCTTTAAATGAAGGAGCTATCAATACTTCAAAGAAAATCTCATTGATAGCATCCGCGGTTGTTTTATCAATAGTGCCGTTGCAAACCAATACACCACCAAAAGCAGATTCAGGATCACCCGCTAGTGCAGCATCCCAGCTTTCTTTTACTGTTGTTCTTTGTGCTACCCCGCAAACATTGGTGTGTTTGATGATTGCAAACGTGGTATCAGTAAACTCTTTTATTAATTGAACAGC
>DASTZB010000547.1:0-4049 GCA_035764525.1 Chitinophagaceae bacterium
TGTGAGTGCTTCTGCAAGAAGCGGCTCAATGTTCGATGTTTTTTAAAGAACTTCGAGCCTCAAACCACAAACCTCAAACGATTTGGCTAACCCCTACTTCCAATTCAAGCAATTCACAATTCACCAGGATCGCTGTACTATGAAAGTAACGACAGACGCTTGTTTGTTTGGAGCATGGGTGGCAAACGAAGTTGAAAGTGATCCCGATAGCTATCGGGAGAAAACTGAAAGTGTTCTTGATATTGGGACGGGTACTGGTTTACTTTCTCTCATGTTTGCCCAAAAACACCCGGAAACAAATATTCTTGCAGTAGAAATTGATAAAGAGGCAGGATTGCAGGCAAAAGAGAACGTCGATGCATCACCATGGAAAGATTGTATCACTATATTGGAAGGTGATGTGAAAAATTATTCTTTTCCTGAAAGATTTGATCTTATCATTAGCAACCCTCCCTTTTATGAAAGAGAATTGAGATCAGAAACCGAGCGAAAGAATATTGCATATCATAGCGATAATCTTACACTACAAGAATTATTACATACTATTAAAACCGGGTTAAACACAAATGGCAATTTCTTTTTGCTGCTGCCTTATAAAAGAAATGACGAAATAAAGAGGCTTTTTAAAGATCATCAATTACATATTTCTAAGATACTATTGGTTCGCCAGTCTGTAAAACATGATTACTTCCGGATCCTAATAAAAGGGAGTTTGAATGCAGGGCAGCAAGAAACAGAATTTGATGAAATGTCGATCTGGGATGAAAAACAACAATACACCAATGAATTTGTACAACTGCTAAAAGATTATTACCTCCATCTCTGACGATTATTAATTCTTAATTTTTAATTGTTAATTAACACCAGCATACTCTTTCAAATATTCATAATGTGGAGTAAGCCTCCCATCTTTTACCATTGTTGCTTTTTCAATGATTGGCGAACCATTCATAACGAGATCTTCCAGCACATGCTTTATCAATTGTTCACCAAAGTACCTGGATGCATCTCTTGGCAATTCATTGGGGAGATTTCCTACTGCCATTATATCAATCGAATTGGACAAATAAGGTTCGGTTTTCTCTAAAGTGGTCCTGTCAATACCATAAATCGGGTTTTCAATTGTTTGGTCACCAAGATTGATTGGAACAGAACCGCCTTTATCATCTGTAATATCTGCGATCGTTCTTATGATAAACGTTTCAGCTTGCACATTTTCCTTTTCAAAAAGCCTCGGAACGTTTTTATCCCAAAACACACCATTTAATAAAATATCGGTTTGCTCAGTATAAGGCATAAACTGGCAATGATATAATTCAGGATGCTCATGGAATTCCAGTCTCTTGTACTTACCACTATCTTTTCTTTCATATAGCTCAGCACCCCTCAATTGTGTATAAACCGGATAAGCAAATCTTCTTACGAGATAATCATCAGGCTCTACTTCATGTATACCCATCAGGTTCATGATCTCCAGAATGCCATGTGCTACCCTGCCCGAACCTGTGACTGCGATCTTTACATTGGGTAGTCGCATTCCAAAATAAGTATGGATCAATTCACGAAAACTTCTTTGCTTATACACACGGTCAAGCTTATACAATCCCGTCCTGTTCCCATAAGCCATCATGCCATTATGCGCACCAACCACACCGGCGAAAAAACCAAAACCAATGATACGTTGTCCATCTTCATGCTCCAGGCATTCATAATCGATGAGTGTGATCTTTTTTTCAAGAATTGCCTGCAACATTTTTTGATTCTGTGGTTGCTTCTTTTTTGTATGAGAAAAGAATAAATAGGTTTTTCCTGGCAATAATTGATCAACAGGAATTTCTTTTATGCCCATTAAGATCTCACACTCACCTATATCATCTTTTACCTGTACACCGGCATGTTCGTATTCACGATCTGTAAAACAACGAACGGTGGAGCTTTGAGCGATGATCTCCACGTCTGAACTATTCTTATGTATCCATTTACATTGGGCCGGCGTCAGGGCCACCCGGTTATCTGCAGGAATTTTTCCTTCGCGTATTAATCCTATCCTGATCATATAGCAAGCTTTGTAAAATTATTTGCGCAAAGTTGCCGGTTATCGGCGATTAAAACAAACTGATTAAAATCAGTATAAAATTATTTGCTGGTAACTAACAGAAGAATATTAATAACTGAAACAATAAGAGAATAAAAATAGAGTGATCGGAGATCGAATTTAATTTTAGCCCAGGATATGAATGAAAAGACAGGTAGTGCAAATAGTGCTAAGATCATAAATATCCATAGAATTTCATAGATAGCACCAATGATGGGGAAGCGATAAACATTGATCAATAAAGGAAGAAACAAATATAAAGTAACTATTATCGTTAATGCAAAGGTTATCCGGGTCCTATTAATTAAAGATGATCGTTGGATCATCTCTCAATTTACGCAGTTTTATAATAAATATCTGTGGAAGGTCTCGCATAGCCATCAATGACCTTCGCATGCTGTTTGCATATGATATTAATAGAATCTTTGGACGATTGTGTAAATCCGTTTTTTGGATAGGCACAAAAAAGAGTAAACGGGGCTTTGTCATGAAGCTGATTCCATAAATTTTCCAATTGAACAGTGGCGCCACAATATCCCTTCTCCCAAAGAATCGCTACCATTTCTCCAAAGGCCCTCACCTTTCCGTTGCGTTTCTTTGCCCGGATAACAAGATCAGTAATAAAGCTGTTGAAGATATTTTCATCGATCCGGTCATCGACTAAAAATATTGAAAGCAAATCTTCAGCATCGATCGGAATATAGTGATCAGTTGCGATAAGGTTATCAAGGTCGAAGCCTTGTGAACGAAGTCGTTCATTCAATGCATCGAGATGTTTTGAAGTTGCAATGATCACAACGGTATCATTTGCTAAAAATCCAGTGCCTGTAAATCCTTCCAAAGTATTAAGAAAGATCTTTTCGTTCTCATAAACCTGGACCATATGTTCACAAGGGGCAATTTCTCCCCAAAAAACCTGGATATTGGAAGTTTCCCACTCTTCCACACATGCTATCTTTTCCATATTATAAGGTTAAAACGGTTTTTCTAAAGCTAACAGTTCTTAATGACTGCAATAACTAGAAAAAACGTACAACTCTTGTTCCAAGTACTAATTAATACACAAACTCAATTTGATTGGGTATTTATTTGGCAAATTAATTGTCTATACATTCATATCAAGTTAAAACTTACCATATGAAAAAGCCAGCAATCGTTATTACTCTTGCAACATTGTATCTTTTGTTGTTTCATTCTTCCCCCTTTATAGGCGTTCCGGATGAATTTATCATTGCAATGTTCATTCTCTCTCCTTTTATTGTTATCTATATGGCTTATGTAATTTTAAAATATGGCAAGCCTTCGGGCCATACTTTTGAAGAGAGATTCTATGATGACTTTGATTATAAAAGAACGGAATAGAGGCTACTAGCCTGTATAAATGGCAGCCCAGTAATCAGTCCATCTTTTTATCACATCATTTTCTGAAATGCCGGTATCATAAACCGGGGATAGAAGTGGAATAACCCGTTCGACCTTTATTAAAACAATATGATTGATCTTATATTTTGATCCGGCATTCTTATAAAACGTATCCACTTCTTCGAACAATGCTCCTTCCGATAAAACTTTACCAATTCCCTTAAAACGATAACCCTTCCGTGTAAAAACATCTACGATATTAATTTCAATAGATGGGTTGACAAGAAGATTATTAACTGTTCCCGGTGAATGAATGTCAGCAAAAACAAGATGATCGTCATCCCAAACTGTAGTCGTTCCTTTAGGAGAAAGATTGGGAGTCCCATCAGGACAAACAGTGGCAACAAAACCGAGTTTTGCTTGCTTTACAAATTCTTTGATCTCTTGTGTTAAGATTGGCATGAGTACCAGTTTAGTATAATTGTTACCGTCACTAGAGGTATAAATAAAGCTTTATGAAGTTTAATGGTAAAAAGAAAACGGTTAGCCATATATACGAGCATGAACCAAAATAGAAAGTAAACCAGCAGGT
>DASTZB010000548.1:0-16824 GCA_035764525.1 Chitinophagaceae bacterium
AATAAGCTGCTTGTTTTGAAGAGTCAAAGAACAAACGATCTTGCCTCACGGTTGCGTAATGACGACATTGACGCTTTTAATTCCCTCTATTGGGAGTACCACGCGGCCGTGTATGCCAACGCTTTAAAGCTTATCAAAGATCCGGTAATAGCCGAAGATATTGTTCAGGAAGTATTTGTTACTTTATGGAGCAAACGACATACGATCGACCCAGAGCAGGACATTGCAGGATGGCTCTTCGTAATAAGCCATCATAAAACTGTTGATCAGTTAAAACGAAAATTAAAACATGCCCTTGTAAAAAAAGACTTAAGTATTTTCAGGGAAGATCATTCCATCATTGTAAATACAGACTTAAAAGAAGAGCAATTATGTGCTATCGAAGAAGCAATGGGTCGACTTTCTCCACAAAAGCGTAAGGTTTTTGAATTATGTAAAGTGCAGGGAAGAACTTATAAAAAAGCTGCAGAGGAAATGCACATCTCTAAATACACTGTGAAGGAATACTTATCCGAGGCACTGGTAAGTATAAAAAAATATATTGGTGAACACCCCCAGCAAACAGGGATTGTTATCTACTTTTTAGTTTTCACAAACGCCTTCTTTTGACCTTTACAGTTTAAGAATACAGATCAACCACAAAAAAGATTTGAACCACCCCCCCTTTTTAAGTTATCCGGAGTATTTATAGAAAACTATTGGACGAACAAAAAATCAAGCTCAGGAAATTACTGAGCGAATCTGAGTGGACTTCGAAAGAAATGCAATGGCTATTGAATTACCTGGAAAATTCAGATGGCACAGAATTAATACAACTTATGCAAAAACATTTTTCTGACGATCTTGAAAATTCTAAAGGAATTAGTTCTGACGCTTCTCGTAAATTATTCAATGCTATTCATGACAAAATAAAAGCAGAATCGACACAAGTAAGACGTCGTGTAATTCCTTTACGCAAAATTGCAATCGCTGCTTCTGTTATTGGTATCATTTTGTTAAGCACTTTTCTATTGTTCAATAGAAAACCCTCAAAAGAATCTGTCCAGGCAGACTTGAATGAACAACGTTTCAAGGATGATGTGTCGCCGGGTGGTGATAAAGCTATTTTAACCCTGGGGGATGGAACCAGTATTGTACTGAATAATGCACAAAATGGTACTCTTGCCCAACAAGGAGCGTCGAAAGTCATTAAACTTGGTGGGAAGCTATCTTATGATCCTACTAATAAGAATCTCAAAGAGATCGTATACAATACAATTTCCACTCCTAATGGTGGACAGTATCAATTAGAATTACCGGATGGCAGCCTTGTATGGCTTAATGCAACTTCATCAATTCATTTTCCAACATCATTCGTCGGAAAAGAAAGACGTGTGGAAATTACAGGAGAAGCCTACTTTGAAGTTGCAAAGAATCGTGACATGCCTTTTATAGTGGCTGTTAATGGGGCAGAAGTGCAGGTATTAGGAACTCATTTCAATGTTAACGCATATAGCGATGAAGAAAATATAAAAACTACCTTATTAGAAGGATCAATAAAGTTTGTGTCTGGAGTTAATACTAGCATGGTAAAACCGGGTCAGCAATCACAACTTACAACTGAAGGTATGATCAAAGTAGTAAGTAATGTTGATGTCGATGGAGTGGTTGCCTGGAAGAATGGAATGTTTGACTTTGAGAACGCCGGTATCGAAACGGTAATGAGACAGCTATCTCGCTGGTATGATGTAGAAATTGAATACAAGGGAAAGACGGATGACCTGTTTATTGCTGAAATGCGTCGTAATATAAAACTGTCAGATGCATTGAAAGCGTTGGAGCTTACTGGCAAAGTAAAATTTGAAATCCAGGGAAAGAAAATAATTGTGATGCCATAAGCATCGAGGTTTTTTATCGTGGATTTAAAAAGATCCGTCCTTATGGAAACATAAGTATCAGTTTTCATAAATCTTATTGATGTTCGTTGAGTTACTTTGAAACGTTGGAAAATACTTAGCTAAAGAAAACCGTCCCGCGGACGAGGCAGAACGGTTTAATTAGGCTAACAAATACCAGAGCGATATAGACTTTTATTGTTTAACCTAAAATCAAAACAAAATTATGCAATTTATTGCTTGCTGCGTCCCTCAGTGGTTACCGAGGCGGGGGATGATCAAAATGTTTATGATTATGAAACTAACCACAATTTTCACGCTTGTCATTTGCCTCAATGCCCGTGCAAATGGATATTCACAAAATGTAAGTCTCAACGAAATCAACTCTCCGCTTGATAAAGTATTCAGGGAAATCAAAAAACAGTCTGACTATACTTTTGTTTATACCAAAGCATTGTTGAAGAAAGCAAATACGGTTACTGTTAATATTAATAATGCGAGCGTTGAACAGGCGTTGGAAGCCTGTTTTCAAAATCAGCCACTTACCTATACCATCTTCAACAAGATGATAGTCATCAAAGAAAAAGAAGTGGAGGCACCTGCAAAAACAGAGACTGTATTCACACCTCCACCGCCTATCACAGTAAGTGGAAAAGTAACAAATGATAAAGGTGAAGCATTGTCCGGAGCTACAGTGACAGAAAAAGGTACTAACAATTCTACAGTAGCAAAAGAGGACGGTAGTTTTTCTCTTACAGTTGCGAGCGAAAAATCAATATTGGTTATTTCATATATAGGATTTGATAAAAAAGAAATAGTAGTTGGTAATAACAACGCAATAGCTGTTCAGATGGTACAGCAGACAGCTTCTCTGACTGATGTAGTTGTAGTTGGTTATGGAAAATCAACCCGGGCTAACCTTACAAGTGCCCAATCAACAGTTTCATCAAAAGATATTGAAAAGACGGTGAACACGACAGTAGAACAAGCTCTACAGGGTCGTGCTGCAGGTGTTTATGTTACACAAAATTCCGGGCAACCGGGCGGCGGCATTTCAGTAAACATTCGTGGCGTTAGTTCTTTGGGTCGTACACAACCGCTTTATGTCATTGATGGAGTTCAAGTACAAGTGAGTGAAGACGTTTCTTTTGGATCATCCAGTTCTTCCAATCCTCTGTCTGGATTGAATCCATCAGATATTGAAGATATACAAATATTGCAGGGACCATCCGCAACAGCCATTTATGGCTCCCGTGGTACCAATGGTGTTGTACTGATTACAACAAAGCGTGGTAAGGCTGGAAATTTTCAGGTGAACTATTCCTATCAATACAGTTTGCAAACTCCTCCTGAACATTTGCCCGTAATGAATTTGCCGCAATATGCACAAATGGTCAAGGAATACCATTCTCTTGCAGGAGGTACAACGCCTCCGGAATTCTTAGACCCATCTTTACTTGGCGAAGGCACTGACTGGCAGAATGAACTGTTCAATAATGCGGCAATGAATAAACACCAGATAAACTTTAGTGGCGGAAGTAATAATACCACCTATTTTATGTCTGGTGAATATTTGAACCAGGAAGGCATTGCACTTGGCTCTGGGTTTAAACGATATGGTTTTCGTTTAAATTTAGATAACAAGCCACGGGAATGGGCTACTATTGGAGCTAACCTCAGCTTTAATCAGACTAACGAGAACTTGACGACTACCAATTATGGTGATGCACAAAGTCCGCTCATTGCAAATGCATTAAGATTAACCCCACAAATTCCTGTTACTAATCTTGATGGGTCTTGGGGAGGAAGCGATCCTGTAAATGGCGCTGGGCAGTATGCTCCGACAAACCCCATTGCTCTTGCCAGCCTTATTACTAATACAAATACAAAAAGGAATTTCTTAGGTGGAATCAACCTTGCGATCACTCCGGCGAAAGGACTGACAATTCGGACTTCCTTTAATGGCAGTATCGGAAATGGAATGGCAACTTATTACACACCTACCTATAATATTGATCAATGGCATAATAATCTGATTGCTTCTTTACAAACGGGCTCTTATCAAAGTTGGTATTGGAACTGGAATCAACTAATAGAATATACAAAGCAGATTGGTAAGCACAATATTTATGGGATGGGAAGTCATGAATCTCAGGAATCTCAATATCAGGCTCTTTCTGCCGGGAGAACTGGTTTTCTTACCAATGATATTTTCGATGTGAATGCCGGTGATTCCAAATCAGCAACAAATGGAGGTGGTACCTATCCATGGGGACAGGAATCGTACCTGGCCAGGGTAAAGTATAACTATGATAATCGTTATTTGCTTGAAGGCACTTACAGGCGCGATGGTTCTCCCTATTTTGGTCCTGATAAGCGTTGGGGTTCCTTCCCTTCGGTGTCTGCTGCATGGAGAATAAGCCGTGAAAAATTTTTCAATATCCAGACTATAAGTGAATTAAAATTGCGTTATGAATTTGGATTCACTGGTAACCAGGGGACAAGTAATGCTGCTATTTATGCTACGATGAATAATTATCCTACAGATCTGGGAACAGGATTTCTTCCTTCTACTTTTACCAATCCTTTGTTTCAATGGGAGGATACGAAAACAAACAATATCGGGCTTAACCTTGGTTTGTGGAACAACCGTTTTACTGTAGAAGCAGATTATTATGTTAAGAAAACAGATAACCTCATTCTTAACGCAGTTCTTCCCTGGTATATGGGTACCAATGGTGTAGGTTCAATGGCTCCTCCTTTGGTGAATGCGGGTTCATTAAATACAAAGGGTTGGAATTTAACTTTCATAACAACCAATATCAACAAAAAGGATTTTCGTTGGGAATCCAATCTGAATATTTCTCACTTTAAGACGTTAGTTGATCAGTTATATCAAAACAGTCCATTTATTTCAAGAACATCATGGTGGATGAATAACTGGACGCAACGTTCTTACGTGGGTCAGCAGCCATGGTTGTTTATGGGATATATTGAAGAAGGTTTATTCCAATCAGTCGATGAAATAGCAAAAAGTGCCATACCTGTTGACGGTACCGGCAATAGAGTTTTGGTTGATCCGCAACGAGGTATATGGGTAGGTGATGTGAAATATAAAGATCAGCTGACTATTGATTCGGATAATGATGGTAAACCTGATAAAGCTGACGGAAAGATCGATCAGAATGATTTAACAGTTATTGGTAACCCCTGGCCGAAATTTACCGGCGGGTTTGCTAATACTTTCTCATACAAAGGATTTGACCTGAGCATTCTCATTACAGGAGCATATGGCAACGATGTGTACAACTACATAGCCGCTGAGGCAAGTAATCCAAACAACATCAATCTTAGCCGTAATCTTTTGGTGAAAGCGTTGGACTATGCAAAGATCACAACTGATGCAAGCGGTAACACTGTTTTGTCAAACCCTCAGACAAGTGTCCCTCGCATTTCCAATAACACTGTTTCCAGTGACAACAACTTTGGAAAAATAACTGATCGATTCCTGGAGGATGGATCGTACTTAAGATTGAAAAATGTCTCTTTGACTTACAATGTGCCCGCCAAATACCTTGGATATACGAAAGTGATCAAGGGCTTAAAAGCAACTATAGGGGTGCAGAATATTTATACGTTCACCAGTTATAAAGGTTATGACCCTGAAGTTGGAGCATATGTTGGTCAGGGTGCGGCTGGCAATAACCAGGCTATTGGCATCGATTTCGGACGTTACCCGATCACTCCGATGTACACAACAACAATCAGTGTTAATTTCTAAACTAGTTAATATGAGATACATGATTAGAACCATCTATTTTTTTGGAGTACTGCTTTCTGCTGCGGCGCTCCCGGGTTGTAAAAAGAGTTTTCTCGATAAACCACCTCTAAGCGCTATTACAGATGCTAACTTTTATAAAACAGATGACCAGGTGATGGCCGGTACTGCAGCACTTTACAGCACTGTGTGGTTTGATTACAACGATGTAGCTATGTATCAACTGGGCGATTTCAGGGGCGGTAGCGCTTATGACGCCTGGTATGATAATGCCAATTCAAAGTTTAATACTACTCCGGATAACCAACACAATCAAAGTGCCTGGCGTGCATTCTTTAATGTGGTGGCTCAATCCAATCTTGCCATTTACAACATAAACAGGTTTGCCGGTTCTGCAGTTAGTCCCGAAGTAAAAAAAACGGCCATTGCAGAAGCAAGATTTATGAGGGCAGTCGCTTACCGTTACCTTGTAATGAATTGGGGAGCTGTACCAATTATTGAAAATAACCTTGATCATCTCAATGATACAACGATTCGGAGAAATACGGTGTCCAGCGTTTGGCGATTTATTACAAGGGAAATGAGAGCAGCAGCTGGTGACCTTCCGGCAACTGCCAAACAACCTGGCAGACTTAATAAGTGGTCTGCAGAAGGTATGCTGGCACGCTTCTATCTCACAAGAGCAGGTGTTGAATCCAGCAATGGTACAAGAAAACAAGAGTTCCTGGATAGTGCAAAATATTTTGCAGCTGATGTGATCAATAATAGTGGTTATAAGCTGTTAGATAACTATGAAGATCTTTTTAGATGGAGTGAAAAAACGGGTTACCATTACGACAATAACAGTGAATCTCTCTTCGAATTGCAATGGATTTTTTCTAATGCCTGGGGAGTATCGAACAGCATGGTTGAGCAAATTGCTTATAGTGGTGAAATTGCCTACAGCGGCTGGGGAGGTTCTAAGAGTGCTACGTTTTGGATACTTAGCTTGTATGATGGCTTTAACCTTCAGTCCGATGGAAGTTTAAAGGGAAGAACAACCGATCAGCGTTTGCGAACAACCTTCATGTTGCCAGGAGCTTCTTATCCATACATGACTAAAAAGAGCGATAAGACACCATTTATTTATCCATTCACTGGAACTGACAACAATTATGTAGCTATTAAAAAGTATGTAATTGGTGGGCCTGATGATCTTGGATCGAATGCTTCTTCACAACACTATCCAAACAACACATACATGTTGCGTCTCGCAGAAATGTATCTGATTTATGCAGAAGCGGCAATTGGCAACAGTGGCTCTACAACGGACGCTACTGCCGTCACTTACTTTAATAAGGTGCATCAACGTGCAGGTTTACCTGCTTGGATAGTTTCAGGCAGTAATCCAAATGGACCACTTACCCTGGATGTTGTATTAAATGAAAGATTCAAAGAGTTTGCAATGGAAGGAAGTACGTGGTACGACATGGTGAGTCTTCACTACTGGAATCCAACAAAGACATTCACCATTTTGAATTCGCAGGATAGAGGCTTGTTCTTTGCTAAACCTGACAATGTAAACAATCCCTCGGAGTGGACAATTACAAAAACCTCATGGTACACGCCAAGGACAGTAGTCGCCAATGAAGGGAATTTTGTAATTCCGATACCAGCAGTTGAATTATCACAGGCACCAAATCTGCAGGCTCCTCCGGTAGATTATCCATAACATTAATCCAACTAATTCTTAACAAAGAAATCAACTCAAATGAAATCATTTAATATAAGTTTATTAGTTCTGCTGATGACGGTTGGTATGATAAGTACATTCATTTCTTGTAACAAGGACGATGATTCCGGCACGCCTACTATCAGTTACGTAAGAGTTACAAGACCTGAATCTTCTGACTCTTTGTTGGTTGGTGCGGGACAAGGGCAGCTGATTGCGATTGTTGGTGATAACTTGCAAAATGCCGTACAAATTTGGTTCAACGATCAACAATCACGTTTAACACCGACCTATATTTCTAAGAACAGTATCCTGGTATCTGTGCCGACCCAAATTCCGTTGACAGTAACGAACAAGCTAAAAATCATTTTCAAAAACGGTCATGAGTTGTTATATAATTTCCAGGTGCAAATAAGCAAACCGCTTGTCACTAGCATGACCTCCGAATTTGCTAATGAAGGTGACAAAGCCATAATTAATGGAAATTATTTTTATGCACCGCTCACTGTTACTTTCACAGGCGGCGTAACGGGTACAATTGCAACAAGGAAAGATCAACAGCTGGAGGTACAGGTACCGGCAGGTGCACAACCTGGTCCGATCACCATTAAAACAAATTTTGGGGAAGTAACATCTACATTCTGGTTTAGAGATAACCGTAATCTCATTATTGATGGCGAACATTTCAAAACGGGTGGGGCCCCGGAAGGCTGGTGGGGAACTTATTTGATTACTAATCCCGATCCTTCTAACGGTGATCCACCAAAGATCAGTGGTAATTACTATCGCTTTAAAAAACAAGTGAAGGCATGGGCATGGGAGCAACCTGAAGTAGCCGGTGGTCCGATCAGTGACATGCCTGCTCATAACAAAAGCATTCCTGATGACGCTATTTTGAATCCCGCCAATTACAATGTAAAGTTTGAAATAAATACGTTGAAACCTTACAATAAAAGCAGGGTCATTTTGAATGTCGGATTAACAGCACAAGACAACGATGCCTATATCTGGCAACCACCTTATGATTCAAAAGGCCAGTGGAATACCATTACCATTCCTTTTCAAGATATGGTAGCGGCTTACGCCAATAAGCCGGTCGTTAGCTCCTCTGGTTATTGGACAAGAATATTAATTTTTGGTGGTGATGATTTTGATGCCGACATCGCCTTCGATAATCTAAGAATTGTTCCTAAAAAATGACGTATTCAACAATTAATGAAAACTTATTCAAACCAAACAAATGATACGACTATCATATTCACGGCTGCTCGCAACAACCTGCTTTATGTTGGCATTAAGTGTATTCGTTTCCTGTAATAAAGATGACAACGATAAACCCAACGATGGTAAAGCAGCGTTATACAGCTTTGGTCCAACCGGCGCCAAAGTTGGTGATACACTTCGCTTTATTGGTGTCAATCTTGATCAGGTTACATCTGTAAAATTTACCGGACTAAATGCTACAGTTGAAAAATCCAATTTTAAATCTCAGGGTTCCGATCTCATAACCTTACTTGTGCCAGCGTCAACAGAAAGAGGTAAGCTGGTTTTGAAATTATCAAACGGTGATAGCATAGTAACTAAAACTCCGTTGAATATAGGAGTGAAAGTAACAGTTGCCTCCATGACAAACCAGGTGCGCTATGGCGATAATGTTACTATTACCGGTAATTATTTGAATTGGGTGAATAAAGTAACCTTTGCCAAAGGAAAAATGGTTCAGACTTTTGTAAGTCAATCCATGAATCAGTTGGTAGTTAAAGCACCCGCTGATGCTGAAAATGGGCCTTTACTGATTTCGTATAGCGGTACTGATTCAGCTGAAATACAAACCGCGGATACGCTGAGGTTTATTATACCGCAGGTTACCAATATGTCTCCGAATCCAATTGACACCGGCGCTAATCTTACCATTACCGGCACTAACCTTGACCTGGTTTCCTCTGTATCATTTTTGAATGTAACAAGCCCGGTTACAAATTTTGTTAGCCAATCAGCTAGTCAGCTTGTTGTTAAAGTACCGGGAGATGCATTGAGAGGAAAGTTAACTTTTGGTATAAAAAATTCCACGTTAACTGTACAATCACCAATGGATTTAACACTCAATACGCTTCCTCCATTGGCTGATTTCCCATTTGCTATTTATACGGATGCATTGCAAAACACTTTCCAGGATTGGTCTTATACAGCGACTCATGATTTTAACAGCACAGCAGTCGTTCGGCAAGGAACAAAATCAATCAAATCAGTTTATGCAGGCAATGGCTACCAGGGTACAACATTTCATGCTGGTACCGCTACATCAACAACCGGGTATACTACACTCGAATTTTCTGTATTCGGTGAGACGGGCACCAGTGGAAAAAAATTGAATGTTGTTATCAACGGTAACTATACCAGTCCACCGCAGGTTACAATTGTTGAAGGAGCATGGACAACATTTAGTCTACCTCTTTCAAGTTTAGGGAGTCCAGCGACGCTTGGTGAAATAGTTCTTCAATCTGCGGGATGGAGTGCTACTATTCATATTGACCATGTTGGTCTAAGATAACTAGCATTTTATCCTGGATATCAGTCATCGATCTGATGTTCTATAAAGAAGAAATAACGTTACTATTGAGCCCGCGCCCGGTTATGCAATTTTGAGTCGGGCTTTTATTTTACTAGCAAGCAGTCAGTTTTTTATGACTCATGTTGCGGGCCGATTCTTCGGCCTGCAACAAATTTTCGATGAAAATACCAATGCTTTTAAAATATCCTACTGTAAATAGATCAGCTATGATGACGAAAGCCGGGTGCAATTTTGTTGCTAGTTTATTTTTTATAAGCATCCTATTTTCGTGTTGCGGCAAGAAGGAGACGCCAACGCCACGTCCAAATCCAATAGATACAACCACAGTTAGTCCGCAAGTTGATCCGTCATTAGCGCCAACAATTGGTTTTTTTATGGATGATTGGGAGCCGAAAAATTTTACAATACCTTCTTCTTTCACAGCAGCATCTTTGCCAACGGGTGTCACTTCAACTGTAACAGTTGACAGGAGTAATGTGATAACAAAAATTCCAAGATCAATCGCAGGTAATAATGCTAATATATGGATGACGCAAATAATCACTGAACCTTCATTGATCGATCATTTGACAACGTTGCATCCGCATATCATTCGATTTCCCGGTGGAAGCTTGAGTGATGTTTTCTTTTGGAATTCGCCGGTGAACACGCCGCCTGCAGATGCACCTGCCAATCTTGTACAGGCAAATGGCAGCACCGCAACGGCGGGATATTGGTTTGGTACAAACTCCGCAAACTGGACTTGCTCTGTAGATAATTATTATAATATGCTGCAGCAAACAAATAATATGGGAATGATCACAGTGAATTATGGATATGCACGTTATGGTACCGGTACTAATCCTGCTGCGAAAGCTGCACATCTTGCTGCTGATTGGGTGCGCTATGATAATGGTCGTACAAAATATTGGGAAGTAGGCAATGAAAATTTTGGCGATTGGGAAGCAGGTTATAGGATAAATATTGCTAACAACCAGGATGGACAACCTGAATATTTATCAGGGCTATTATATGGGCAGCATTTTAAAATATTTGCAGACAGTATGCGTAAAGCTGCGCAGGATATTGGTAAAACTATTTTTATTGGAGCTGTGATGAATGAGTCTGCTCCACAAAGCTGGTGGACATCAACTGCAACAAATTGGAATACTGGATTATTCACAGGTGCTGGTGTATCTCCTGATTTTTACATCGTTCATAATTATTATACACCTTATCAGACAAACGCAAGCGCCGATATAATATTAGCTACACCAGAAACAGTAACGCAAACAATGATGAACTATGTGAAGCAATCACTGACAAATGCCGGCATTGCACTTAAGCCGGTCATTTTAGGCGAATATAATATTACATCACTTGGTTCAAAGCAACAGGTTAGTAATGTGAATGGACTTCACGGAGTAATGGTAGTTGGTGAAGCGTTGAAAAATAAAATTGGCATGACAGGAAGATGGGACCTTGCAAATGGATGGGATAATGGTAATGATCATGGCATGTTTAATATTGGTGATGAGCCTGATGCAGTACCTAAATGGAATCCGCGACCTGTTTATTATTACATGTACTTTTTTGAGAAAATGCTTGGCGATAGGTTGGTATATTCTGCATCTACTGCGTCATCTATTGTAAGTTATGCCTCGTCGTTTACTTCCGGTGAAACAGCCGTTGCTTTAATAAACAAATCTCTTTCATCAGCTACTGTGCAAATTTTGGTGAATAATTTTAAAAAAGGGAATAATTTTTACTATTATAAATTGAATGGCGGTACAGATAATGGCGAGTTTTCAAGAAATGTTTTGGTAAATGGCAGTGCATCATCGTTTGCATCAGGTGGCCCATCAGGGTATAAAACGATCACTCCTTATAAAACATCAGCTGCTAACGGAATTATTGTAAGTGTTCCTGCAAGAGGGGCTGTTTATCTTGTTATCGAAAAGAAATAGAATTATGCGTCGATATTATTTAATGATCTTCACCCAGGTACTTTTTTCAAATTGCAGTTTTGCGCAAAAAACTTCAATATTGATCGATGCCAACGCAACAAATGAAACACAAGCACTAAATCAAAATCTTAAAAAATTAGCGGAAAAGCATATTCTATTTGGACATCAGCATGCGACAGAATATGGTCATGGGTGGTATGGTGATGAAAATAGAAGCGATGTAAAATCAGTAACAGGTTCTCACCCTGCTGTCATAGGTGTTGATTTCAGTGGCTTAAGCGGAAGACCTGACAGCTTAATTCAGCGAACAAAAAAGGAATTGGAAAAAATAGTTGCAGATACTTACAATCGTGGCGGAGTTACAACTGTATCGTGGCACTTTATTAATCCGGCTTCAGGCGGCGGCTTTTACTGGGTTGATACAATTTCAAAACCTGCAGTAAAACTTATTATTCCAGGCGGCTCACATCATGATGTATATAAAAACATTCTTCGCACTGTTGCAGATGTTGCAAACTCTACAAAAGGAAAAGATGGTAAGTTGGTGCCAATGATCTTTCGTCCTTATCATGAATTTGATGGCGATTGGTTTTGGTGGGGCAGGGCTCATTGCACCATCGATGAATTTAAAACGTTGTGGCGGTTTACGGTTTCTTACTTAAGAGATTCATTACACGTTCACAATTTCATTTATGCTTTTTCGCCGGATAATAGATTCTTTACTGAAGAGCAATACCTCGAAAGATACCCGGGTGATAAATGGGTTGATATGGTTGGCATAGATAATTATGGAGACTGGGGCAGGGATGGAAGATATGATCTTGATGCGGGTATCAAAAAATTAAAGATAGTTTCTGATTATGCAGAGAAAGCCGGTAAGCTGGCAGCATTTACCGAAACTGGTTTGGAATCTATTCCAAATACAACCTGGTGGACGGAGACATTGCTGAAGTCTTTAAAGAAAGAAAAATTAAAACTGGCCTATGTATTAGTGTGGCGAAACGACACAAAAAGCCCAACACACTATTATGCCCCTTTTCCGGGCCATGTAAGCGAAGCGGATTTTATAAAATTCTATAATGACCCTTACACCTTATTTGAGAATGATCTTAAAAACATTTACAAAAAATGAAAGTAGTTGTTAGTCTCTTCTTTTTGATGACAATGTTTTTTGCTTCCAGGTCACAAATTGTAAAGGTTCATGGACAATTAAAAGTAAAGGGAACAAAATTGGTGGATGCAAAAGACAAGGAGGTGGCCTTACATGGAATGAGCTTTGGCTGGCATAATTGGTGGCCAAGATTTTATAATGCGGATGCTGTACATGAATTAGCTACAAAATGGAATTGCACTGTAATTCGTGCTGCCATGGGAATAGAACCTGACAGTGGCTATTTAAAAAATCCTAAAAGATCATTAGAATTAATAACGAATGTGATCGAGGCCTGTATCAAAGAAAATGTTTATGTGATCATTGACTGGCATGATCATAACATTCACCAAGAAAAAGCAGTTGAGTTCTTTTCATCTATGTCAAAAAAATATGGAACCAATCCTCATATTATATATGAGATATACAATGAACCCGATCGGGAAACATGGGATGATGTAAAAACATATTCCGAAGCAGTGATCAAAGCAATTCGGGTAAATGATCCTGATAACATTATATTGGTCGGTTCACCACATTGGAGCCAGGATGTTCATTTGGCTGCAGAAGATCCAATAAAAGGCTATAGTAATTTGATGTACACAATGCATTTTTATGCAGGCACTCATAAAAAATGGTTGCGTGATCGTACAGATGAAGCATTAAAAAAAGGCTTGCCCGTTTTTATTTCAGAATGTGCCGGCATGGAAGCAACTGGTGATGGTCCACTGGATAATAATGAGTGGAAAACATATGTTGAATGGATGAATGAGAATAGATTGAGTTGGATCGCTTGGTCAGTATCTGACAAAAATGAAACCTGTTCAGTGCTTGAAAAACAGGCTTCTTCAGAAGGTAATTGGAAAGAAGAAGATATTAAGGAATGGGGAAAGCTGATAAAGAGTTATTTGGTCAGGTATAAAAACTAATTCTTAAATAAAACATCATCATTTTCGGATGCGGTTTTATTGTGCACTTTACTAACCTCAGTTCGAACTAAATAGTTCAACAGTTAAATTATTTTGAACTTGAGATGATACTATTTAAAGTAGAGCCTTATCCAAATAACCCGTAAGATTGATTTATGGAAGTCACCCTTCTTTTATCGTGTTTTTTACAAAACATATAAAGACCGGTAAACTCAGGTAATCTTTTTTAAGGAGGATTGGCGGATGATAAGCTCGGACCTGATAATAATCCTGTTTGCTATTTGTACCATGTTTTTATTAGTAAGCTGATCGATCAGGTTACGGGCTGCAATCTCTCCGAGGTCTTTTCCCGGGTAATTAATTGTAGTAAGACGGGGTTGCACAAGTTTACTGATATCATCATTATTAAAACCAACTATAGCAATATCCGCCGGTACTTTTATGCCATGCTCGTTCAAAACTTGCATACAAACTGCCGCCGAAAAATCATGGGTAATGAAAATTCCATCGGGCAGGGGATTCATCTTCAGAATCCGGTTGGCATTTTCGGTAGCAGCTCTTTCACTGAGATCATTTATGAGCACCAGTTTTTCACTATACGGTATCCCATTATCGTGCAGAGCATCTTTATAACCCCTGTGACGTTCCCGATAAACATTTCGTTTGAGGCTGGAGGTTGCAATTACAATTCTTTTGCAGCCCTGTTCAATGAGATGCCGGGTAGCTTGGTAACCGCATTTGTAATTATCAATAATGACAGAAGTATTATCATCATTATTCTCTTCAACCCTGTCAAAAAACACGAGCGGTATCCCTTTGTCATTGAAAGGTTTAAAATGATCAAGATTTTCTGTTTCGAATGTAAGAGAAGCGATCAGGCCATCGACACGCTGGTTAAAAAAATTTTCTGCATTCGCAATTTCTTTTTCAAAATTCTCTGATGAGTGTGCAATAAGAAGATTATAGCCTGCTGCAGTAGTAATTTTCTCGATACCTGATAAGACTGACGTAATAAAACTGCTATTTAGTTCATGAACAAGGAAGCCGATTGTATTTGTTTTTTGCTTTCTCAGGCTTCCTGCAAAATGATTGTAACGGTATCCCAGCTCTTTTGCTTTATTTACTACTATCTGTCTTGTTTTTTTTTTGATGGAGGGATGATCCTGTAAAGCACGGCTTACGGTCGCAGATGAAAGAGATAATTGTTGAGCAATATCATAAATTGTTATATCTTTTTTTTTCATGAGAATGTTACATTAAGCTGGTTAACTTTTTAATGGAGCTCTTGTTTTATTTGTGAACTACAAGTTTGCAATGAATTTGGATATGTTGTGCTGCACGGGTCATCATGGAATCTTCCTCTTTGATGAACCGGAATAATAGCCTTGCCGCCTCTTCGCCCATTTCATAAGAACTTTCCTCAATAGAGGCAACCGGTTTATGATCAAGATATCGAAAGAGAGGCAGGTTGCCGAATCCGGCAAAGTCAATTTTATTCACTTTCCCTGGAAATTTCTTTTTAAGATATTCGATAGCATCAAGACTCATATAATTTTTGAAGGTAAAAATTCCTGTTGGTGGAGATTTCATTTTCATAAACTGGCTCATGGCAGAACAAGTTGATTCTTCTGTGAGGTCTACAACCTTTACAAGGCCAGGATCAAATACTATTTTATTCTTTTGCAATGCCGTTTTATATCCCTGTAATCTTTTTTGACTTACCGTCATAGATTCTGGTCCCATAAGGTGACCAATACGTTTATGTCCCTTTTTAATTAAATATTCAGTTGCTTTAAAAGCCCCGCCTTCATTGTCTGCTGTTACATAATCAAAGGAATCATCTTTCGGGGGGCGGGCAAAGAAGACAACAGGAATGCCGATATTTTTTAACTTTAGAAATGGTGACATATCCTGTGTCATTTTTGTGATAACAACAATTAATCCATCCACCCTGTTTCGTTTCATCAAATCAACAATTCTCTCTTCATTAGCCGGATCTTCCTGGGATTGAGAAATGATCACATTATATTTTTCTGTGGCAGCTATTTTCTCTGCACCGTTTATTGCTAATACAAAGAATTGATCCAGCATATTAGGAATGATCAGCCCGAGTGTAAACGTTTTATTGAGTTTGAAGTGCCGCGCCGCTTCATTCGGAATATAATTCCAGTCATTTGCGAGTTGTTTGACCCTGTCTTTGGTGGGACTGCTTATCGAAAGATCGTTGTTGAGAGCCTTTGATACAGTAGAGACAGACATATTCAGTTTCAGGGCAATGTCTTTGATTGTAACGCCTTTTTTCATAAAGCAGCTCTTTTCAGAATGTCTTTTACAAATTAATAAAAAAAACAGGATTCTAATCAATTTCAATCGTTGTAGTAGTCGTTTCTTTCGTTGCGGGTCTAAGATGTGCAGTAAGAGTTCTTAAATATTTATACATTTAATCTGAATTTGCTTTTAGAAGAACTAATTTTCTTTATCACGATTTGAAAACTGGTTCGAATTATTTTTGTAAAACCAAAGCTTGCTTATATGCTACACACTCTACCCAATGCCATCCGTGGCAATATGTTTGTTATTGCCATTCATCGTAACATCCTTAGGCAAATCGGATGTTTTCTTTTTGTTTCAATTTGCTTGCCCCTGGTACTTACAGCAAGATCACCTTCGATTACAGTTTCAGGAAAAGTTACTGACAGTAAAAGTAACCCACTCGCCGGGGTAAGTATTCTTTTAAAAGGAACAAACAGGGGAGCTTATACTAATACTGAAGGCTGGTACCAGCTTGCCGATATTCCTGAAAACGGTGTCCTGGTATTCAGCTATACAGGGTTTGCTGCCAAAGAGATCCCGGTAAATGGAAA
>DASTZB010000549.1:0-2697 GCA_035764525.1 Chitinophagaceae bacterium
CAGTAATCTTTTTGAGGCATTGAATCTTCGTTATTTCGGACCTATTGATGGACATAATATAACCAAGCTGGTAGATACATTAAAAGATCTTAAAAATATTCCCGGTCCAAAACTATTACATATCGTTACCGTAAAAGGAAAAGGATACGACTTAGCGGAGAAAGATCAAACCAAATGGCATGCACCGGGTTTATTTGATAAAGTAACCGGTGAAATTCACAAAAAGAAATTTGACCTGCCCCAAGCGCCAAAATACCAGGATGTATTTGGTTACACGATCATCGAATTGGCAGAAAAAAATGAAAAGATATTTGGCATTACTCCGGCAATGCCTTCCGGTTCTTCATTAAAATATATGATGGAAAAAATGCCGCATCGTGCATTTGATGTTGGCATTGCTGAGCAACATGCAGTAACGCTAAGTGCTGGTATGGCTACACAAGGCATGAAAGTATTCTGCAATATTTATTCGTCTTTCATGCAAAGAGCTTATGACCAGGTGGTGCATGATACGGCAATTCAAAAATTACCAGTGATATTTTGTCTTGATCGTGCAGGAGTAGTTGGTGATGATGGCCCAACACATCATGGTTGTTATGATATTGCTTATATGCGTTGCATTCCAAATATGATCGTTAGTGCACCGATGAATGAAAGTGAATTAAGAAACCTAATGTACACTGCACAACTGGAATCAACGCAAAATCCATTTGTGATCCGCTATCCACGTGGCGAAGGTGTAATGCCTGAATGGAAAACAGAAATGAAAGAAATTAAAATTGGTACAGGAAGAAAATTAAAAGACGGAACTGATATTGCAATCCTTTCGCTTGGTCATCCTGGAAATTTTGCTTCGGCTGCTATCCGGGATCTGAAAAACGATGGCTTGAATCCTGCTCATTATGATATGCGTTTTGCAAAACCATTGGATGAAGAACTGCTGCATGAAGTATTCAGCAAGTTTGATAAAATAATTACGGTTGAAGATGGAACCGTTGTTGGTGGTTTTGGTTCTGCAGTTCTTGAATTCATGAATGAACATAACTACAAAGCAGAAATAAAAATTCTTGGCATTCCTGATCGTCTTGTAGAACATGGCACACCTAAAGAACTACATCATGAATGTGGTTACGATGCACCCGCTATTAAAGAGGCGGTGCTTGAAATGATGAAAGGAAAGATTTCAGTTTCATCTCAATTTTTAGGATAACCTTATTTACTCAACCATTCACATCAATTACTCATTCCTGTTAGTATCAATTCTTGTCCTGGGATAAGTTTGCGTTGCAACAGTTGCAGAATTCAAATCAATTCTCTAACTTCTAAACGCAAACAGTTATGACAAGGAAATTTTACGGCATAATTTGGATACCAGTTATCCTTCTATTTTTTGGATTTATTGCTACTGCACAAAACTCACAGATTGACAGTTTAAAAAAAATGTATAATAATGCAATTAAGAGTGGTCTTGGAGATATGTTGAAAAGAATAGATAGCCTGACTATGGCAGTAAAAACTGCCAGCGATACAAACAGAGTAAACACTCTTAATAATCTTAGCAATGCTTACAGGTGGATTAATTCGGATACTGGAATTATTATTTCAACGCAGGCTTACGAAGAAGCAAAAAAGTTACAATATAAAACGGGCATGATGAGAGCAACCCGCATTTCTATGCTTATTTATATGAATCGCGGGGATTTTAATAAGTATGAAGAATATGCCCGCAAGTCTGTGCCTATAACTCAGGAAGTCAAAAACTATAGATTGCTCTATGACAGTTATATGAGGATTGGACAATGTTTGCATCAAAAATGCAAATACACCGAAGCGATTTCATATTACCAGAAAGGGCTTGACGTTGTCTTAGAAACCAATCAAAACCAAGATGCGCAAATCATAGTGTTCAACATCCTTATCGGCAATTCATTCCTTAAGTCAGGAAATTTTGAAAAAGCCTACGAGTGTTTCAAAAAGGCATTTGACTATAGTTCAAAGCTTAAAGATCCGAATGAAATAACAACCGCAGCTGGCTATGCTTATGAAGCCATGGGTGATCTGTATCTTAAATTTGAGGATCTTGAAACAGCAAAATATTATTACGATAAGTGTCCCGAAATGGTTTATGATGACCAGGAGAATAAAACGAAGTACAAGGTGAATCTTTTTATGGCAATGAAAAATTTTGATTCAGCTCTCGCATATTATAGAAAATATAGTCAGAATAGGATCGCAGAATGGAAACTTATTACACCTGACTCAGTTCTTCTGAATAATTTTATCCTTGGCAGTACTTACATGTACGGCCCCATCAATGTCGGAATAAAAGAATTTGACAAAGGAATTGCCTATCTAAAGCCGGCTCTCGCCTTCTACTCAAGAAATGGCCAAACGGAGAAAGAGCTCGGAACATTAGAAGATCTCTCCAAAGCATATTTGGGAAAAAGTGATTTTAAAACTGCGGGCCAATATGCAGACGAACTGGTTAGCATTGCCAGAAAAGTCGAGGCTAAATCAAATCTCAGAAACGGATATCAACTTTTGTCTGAGATCTATGAAAAAGCCGGTAATAAAGATAAAGCCAATCTCTATTATCGAAGATATGCCGAACTAAAAGATGAACTTAAGACCGATGAATTCAAACAAAAGTTGAAATTATATAAAGCGGAAGAAGAAGAGAAACAAAAAACAGGAGCG
>DASTZB010000550.1:0-7922 GCA_035764525.1 Chitinophagaceae bacterium
ACATGTTCAACACAATTCTTTACAGCTTTCATCATTGTTAATGCAGAGCCGGATAATGTTCCATTTGGCAAAACATACCTGTCTTTCTTAAAAACATGTTGATATGGTCCGTCTAATGTTTCCGCTACCGCATCAGTGATCAACCAAATCCTTTCTCCCAAAATTCTTTTACTGATCTTAATAGCGGCATAATCGACGTGGACGCCATCTGCAACCAAGCTACAGCAAACAGAAGGATGATCATAAATAGCACCTACCATTCCCGGTTCACGACTTTGAAACTGCGACATCGCATTAAACAAATGCGTTGCTATGTTTATTTTTTCAAGACCCTTCATTGCTTGTTTATAAGTAGCATTAGTGTGCCCCGCTGAAACAATTATTCCATTTGATTGAATGTAATCGACAATTTCTTCATCCACCATTTCGGGCGCAAGAGTTATCATTTTCACAACCCCGTCTGCTTCATCAATAAGTTTCTTCGCCTCGTCCAATGTTGGCTTATGTATATATTCAAGAATATGAGCTCCTCTTTTCTCGGGATTGATCCAGGGTCCTTCCAGATGAAGCCCCGGCATCCCTTTTCCTCCTTCGTTCAAGTATTGTTTTGCTATAGCAATTGCTTTGCTAAATACCTCGGAAGAATTTGTTGCCGCCGTCAATAAAAATTTCGATGCCCCGCCCTGCAAACAATATTCATAAGTAGCCTCAATTGCTTCGATAGAAGGATTGGCAGAGAATAAAAATCCATTCCCTCCATATATCTGCAGATCAATAAGCGCCGGTGCAATATTATTTCCCCCAAGATCTCTAACTTCATAATCATCCGGGATGTCAGAATCATAAACGAATCCAACAATCATCCCATCATTGATAAGAATTGCGCTGCCGGTGAGAGTTTCTTTCCCCGTATAAATAGTTGCGTTGGTTAATACTTGTTTCATTATGGTTCTATCATAAAATTATCGCCATCTTTCCAAAATGGAAGCCTGGTTCTTACTTCATCCAGTTTTTCTTTATGAAGTGTTATGGTAAAAATATCTTCTTCATGTGCTTTTGTATATAATGTTTCTCCCATCGGGTCGATCACCATGCTATCACCGCTGTGATAAATTTTATTACCATCATGCCCAACACGATTTATTCCTACTACATAACATTGATTTTCGATGGCTCTTGCCTGTAACAATGTCTTCCATGCATGATTTCTTCTTTCGGGCCAATTGGCCACATAGATCAGCAGATCATATTCTGGTCTATCTTCCTGTACTTGTTGCCTTGCCCAAACAGGAAAACGCAGATCATAACAAACAAGTAAATTGATCTTCCATCCTTTTACAGATGCTATTAGTCTTTTTGTTCCCGGAGTAAATTCATTGTCTTCTCCTGCATAACCAAACAAATGTCTTTTATCATAAACACCTGCTTGCCCATTCGGCAACATCCATATCAACCGGTTGAAATAATTTTCATTTTCTTTTATGATAACACTCCCGGTAATAATAACTTTTTTTTCTGCGGCAATTTTTTTCATCCATTTTAGAGTCTCTCCATCCATTGTTTCGGCCAGATCTCTTGGCTTCATGCTAAAGCCGGTGCTGAATGTTTCCGGTATGATGATGATCTCCGTTTTATCGTTAATGCTGTTGATCTTTTCTTCAAACATTTTTCTGTTAGCAGCCGAGTCTTCCCAATGAAGTTGTGTTTGAATTCCAGAAATAGTGAGAGTTGACATGCTGTAAAGTTATTCAGTTAGTCTATCCATCCGTAAAATAATAATTCAATTCGTCCATCCATCACATTAACCTTTCTATCTCCCGGTATTTCTGTATTTTTCCGCCTAAATTTTTTCATTATGCTCTTTAGAAAAGAGGCTAAAAGGCTCAGCTTGTTCCTCGTTGTTCAATTCATTTTTATTATTCTTTTTGCACAGCCTGGCGTACCAATAACCAAATGGACCGCTGATGGCAGCTCTTACTATGCAGTTGAAAAAAAGGAAATAGTGAAGATCGAATTGCCTTCGCAAAATAAAACGGTATTCATCAGCCGTAAACAGTTGATCACAAAAAACGCCGACACTTTAAATCCAGCTAGTTTTCAGCTTTCCCCTGACGGAAAGCTGGCATTGATCTATACCAACACACAAAAAGTATGGCGTTATAAAACCCGTGGTGATTATTGGTTATTGAATTTGGCAACCGGAGATCTGAAACAAATGGGAAAAGGAAGACCTGCAGCCTCACTGCAGTTTGCAAAATTTTCTCCCGACAATAAAAAAGTGGCATATGTAAGTGAAAGAAATATTTATTCCGAAGATCTTGCCACTGGTGCCATAAAAAAACTAACGAGTGACAATGGGACAAAAAAATTGATCAATGGAACTTTTGATTGGGTGTATGAAGAAGAATTCTCCTGCCGTGATGGTTTTCGCTGGGGACCTGACAGCAAGAGCATTGCTTACTGGCAGATAGATGCCAATAAGATCCGTGATTATTATATGCTGAACACAACCGATTCGGTTTATAGCAAAGTAATTCCTGTTGAATATCCTAAAGTTGGCGAGCCTCCTTCTCCTGCTCGCATCGGGGTGGTAAATATTTCAACTGCACAAACAAAGTGGATGAAAGTCCCTGGTGAGCCAGATCAGAATTATTTGATACGAATGGAGTGGGCCGGTGCCGGTGAAATTGTTTTACAACAACTAAACCGCCGCCAAAATGAGAGCAAGCTGATGCTTTGCAATACGAATACCGGTGATGCAAAGGTTATTTATACAGAAACAGACAAAGCATGGGTGGCAACGATCAATGAATGGAGAAGCGAGGTGAGGGGTTGGGACTGGATCTCAAAAGGAAATGAATTTCTCTGGTTCAGTGAAAAAGATGGATGGCGTCATTTATATCGAGTAAGTAAGGATGGAAAAAAAGAAACATTGATCACAAAAGGAGACTACGATGTTATCGACCTGCTTAACATTGATGAGAATAACGGGCTTGTATATTTTTATGCTTCCCCAATAAATGCAACACAACGTTTTTTATATGCTGTAAAATTAGATGGCAATTATCCTGCTGAGAGAATGTCGCCGCCCGGTGAGGAGGGCACACATACTTATGAGATCTCTCCCACTGGAAAATTTGCCCGTCATGCCTTTTCAAATTATTACACGCCACCGTTGACGGAATGGGTAACCCTGCCCGATCATAAACCATTTAAAGAAGGTGACGATATTGTGAAAAAAATCAAGAAAGAAAATAAAGAGAAAAGTAACATCGCCTATTTCCAGGTAACAACAGAGGAGGGGGTGACAATGGATGGCTGGCGCATTTTGCCAAAGGATTTTGACAGCAAAAAAAAATATCCCGTTGTTTTTTATGTATATGGTGAACCCGCTGCCACAACTGTAGACGATAGCTATGGTGCCGCAGGCAATTTTTTATATGATGGTGATATGGCCGCCGACGGCTATGTACAAGTTTCTTTGGACAACAGAGGAACGCCATCTCCAAAAGGAAGAGAGTGGAGAAAAGCTATTTACAAAAAAATTGGCCAGTTAAATATCAAAGACCAGGCACTTGGTGCCAAAGAAGTTATGAAATGGAATTTTATTGATACAACCCGCGTAGCGGTTTGGGGCTGGAGTGGCGGTGGCTCATCAACGCTAAACCTGATGTTCCAATATCCCGATGAATATCAAACTGGGATCGCCATTGCGCCGGTTACGAGCTCTTTATTGTATGATAATATTTATACAGAAAGATATATGGGCTTACCGCAGGAAAACATGAGTGATTATGAAAAGGGGGCTGCATTAACTTATGCAAAGAATTTAAAAGGAAACTTATTATTCATGCATGGTACAGGCGATGACAATGTACACTATCAGAATGTAGAGAAGCTGATAAATGAATTAGTAAAAAATGGAAAAATGTTCCAGATGATGAGTTATCCAAATCGAACACACAGTATCAGTGAGGGGGAGGGTACTTTTAAACATCTTGGAAAGTTGTATTCAAAATTTCTGAGGGAAAATTGCCCGCCCGGTGGAAGAACGGAAGAACAGGTAAGAGCGGCGCAAGCGGCACCGAAGCCATTTGTTCCTGCTCCTTAAAAGATTTTTTTAAAATAAAGGCGCTAACCGGCGCCTTTTTCTTTTGCCGCCAAATATCTTATTTCAAAAGACACCAGAGCAGGCTCATATCCTTTTAACAACAAAAAATTTCTTGTCCTGGTCATTTTCACAAAGAGATTAGTGCCTGTGCCCTTGATAGAATTCCATCTTTTTACAGCCAGCTTATGAAGAATTTGCCGGTATTTATTTTCGTCAATCGCTTCCATTGCTGCGGCTATGCAATAACTACTGATTTGTTTTCCCCTCAGCTCGCCAATTATTTTCATTCGCCCCCATTGTTTTATTCTGAATTTTCCACCGGCAAATGCTTTTGCAAACCGCTCCTCATTAAGACAGTTTTCCCCGATCAATTTGGAAGTTAGTTCTTCCACCTCTGGTTTTCTCAGGCCAAGTGAATAGGCTTTAGTTCTTACTTCGCTATGGCAACGATCCTGGTAGGCACAATAGTGCTTTAATTTCTGATAGACTTGCTCTTTGGTCAATGATTTTTTCGGTACCATTTTCTAATTCGGGGCTCAAATGTAAGCCTCATATCCCGCTGCTAATTAATAATCCACAGTGTTTTTATAAATGTTGGCTATTATACAAAAATCATTAGCTTCGCCACAAACCAATTGCAAGATGAAATTTATTGTTTCCTCTTCGGCTTTACTGAAACAACTGCAGCATATATCAGGTGTTATTAATGCCAACACCGTACTGCCGATCCTGGAAGATTTTTTGTTCGAAGTAGAAAAAAATAAACTGAGTGTAGTAGCGACAGATCTCGAAACTGTGATGCGCATTCAAATGGACATTGAAGCTAAGGATAGTGGTAGGGTTTGTATTCCTGCAAAGATCCTTTTGGATAGCTTGAAAAATATTCCGGATCAGCCACTGACATTTAATATTGATAAAAATTTCGGTATTGAGCTCACCAGTGATAATGGAAAATATAAAGTGATGGGAGAGAACCCGGATAATTTTCCAAAAGAGCCTTCTGCGGATGATACCACTTCATTCAAAGCAACTTCATCTGCATTGATAACGGCCATTAATAAAACTTTGTTTGCTGTAAGCAATGACGATCTGCGTCCTGCAATGACAGGTGTATTTTTTGAATTGGATAAAAAAGGAATGCAATGTGTGGCCACCGATGCGCATCGTTTGGTAAAGTATAAAAGAGTTGACGTAAGCTGTCCGAAAAGTGACAACTTTATTGTTCCTAAAAAACCATTGACGCTTTTAAAATCTGCTTTGCCCGCAAATGATGATGAAATTTCTATCAGCTATAACAGCAATCATCTTTTTGTAAAACACGGCACCACACAAATGAGTTGCCGGCTGATCGATGCCCGCTTCCCTGATTATAAAGTAGTAATTCCGACTGACAACCCTTACAAACTAGTCGTTAATAAAAATGATTTCCAGGGGGCCCTGCGTCGCGTTGCTATCTTTAGCAACAAAAGCACCAACCAGGTGGTTCTTACCATAGCCGGTAGCGAACTGGAATTGACGGCACAGGATGTTGATTTTAGTTTTGAAGGGGATGAGAGAATGAAATGCCGTTATGATGGCGAAGATCTTGCCATTGCTTTCAATGCAAAATTTTTAATTGAAATGCTTAGCGCCGCAGATAGTGATGATATAAAAATGGAACTTTCCACTCCAACCAAAGCGGGAATTATAAAACCAACAGAACAAGAGGACGATGAAGAGCTGATGATGCTGGTAATGCCGCTGATGCTGAATCAATAATTTTAAAATATAAAATATCTTTTTAGTCCCGCTTAAGGCGGGACTTTTTTATTTTTATAGAATGGACTTTGTCATTCTGCAATCGTTTAATAATTACATGGATGCTCATTTACTAATGGCCCGCCTGGAAAGTGAGGATATTGAATGCTGGCTGCAGGATGAGAATACGGTTACTGTATTCCCTGTTTGGACAAATGCGGTTGGTGGAATAAAACTACTTGTCAAAAAAGAAGACTTTTCCCGTGCCAGGCAAATCTTTTGGGAAGCTGAACACAGCCGTAAACAGGCGATCGAATGTCCAAAATGCAGGGGTCATAACATTGAATTGGTTAGCACTCCGCGCAAGGCCTCAAATTGGATCAGCGCAATATTCACTTATTTTTTTGGAGGTTTCGCTATGGCTGTAGATAAGGTAAATCATTGTTTTGATTGCAGGCACGAATTTGCAAATAGTAATGAAACAAACGCATTCGTTTAACATTTTTTGGTGTAACTTTTCATTAAAGAATTCTCCTGATGTGGAATGACATAAGAAACTATTTCGATACTCTTGAAAATCATCCCATACAGAGAATGATCTTTCTTGTAGGTGGTCTTTTAATATTCTGGATACTGGAAGGCGCTATTCCGTTAATCCAATTACGTTACAAAAAAAATAAGTTTCGTCATGCGGGGGTCAATCTTGTATTCACCGTTATACACCTTATAATCCATACTGCTATTGCAATATTAATTGTCATGCTAAGCGATTGGTGTAGAAAAGAATCATTTGGTATTGTCTATTGGACCAACGCAAATACCCTTTTTACAATTATTATAGGCGTTCTTGCATTGGATTTTAGCAGTTGGCTTGTGCACCTGATAATGCATAAGGCAACCCTTTTATGGGGTTTTCATCTTATTCATCATACAGACAATAACGTAGATGTAACAACGGGGCTGAGACATCATCCCGGTGATAGCATTTTCAGGGGCGTTTTTTTTCTAATACTCATT
Organism: Chitinophagaceae bacterium; assembly: GCA_035764525.1. Classification (GTDB taxonomy): domain Bacteria; phylum Bacteroidota; class Bacteroidia; order Chitinophagales; family Chitinophagaceae; genus VBAS01. The sequence continues at coordinate 6,866 of DASTZB010000550.1, forward strand.
TTTGTGTCCGGGGCGCCAATGTATGCAGTGATGATCTATCAAACATTACTGGTGCTTTCGACCGCTTTTACTCATGCTAATATCCGCTTGCCAAATCAGTTGGACAAAGTGTTAAGCTACTTTCTTGTTTCTCCCAATATGCATAAAGTGCATCATCATTGGAAACAACCTTACACTGACAGTAATTATGGTGCTGTCTTTTCAATATGGGACCGGCTATTCGGAACTTTTAAAACACTTGACACTAAAGAGCTCCGTTATGGCCTTGACAGATATTATCCCAATGAAAAAGATGAGGATCTTGTTGCTTTACTAAAAAAACCATTTCAAAAACTTGATGGTTGATTGCTTTTGCTAACTTTCCCCAATGAATATTGTTGCTGTAATTCCTGCCCGCTATGCTGCTACACGTTTTCCGGGTAAGCTCATGCAGATATTGGGAAATAAAACAATCATTCGTCATGTATATGATAATACTGTATCTACAGGATTATTCAATGATGTTTTTGTTGTGACTGATAGCGACATTATTTATAAGGAAATAAAAGAGAATGGCGGCAAAACGATCATGAGCAAGAAAGAACACGAAAGTGGCAGCGATAGAATTGCCGAGGCTGTTGCCGAAATGAACGTTGATATAATTGTAAATGTGCAGGGTGATGAACCTTTTATAAAAAAAGAACCGCTGGAAAAATTAGTTCATCTTTTCAATGATCCCGATGTACAAGTTGCTTCTCTAATGAGAAAAATTTCAAAAGAAGAAGCGGGTAATCCTAACAATGTAAAAGTTGTAACTGATAAATTAGGTTATGCTCTTTATTTCAGCAGGAGTATTATTCCTTATCCAAGAGATGAAAAAACGAGTGCTGGATATTTTTTACATGTAGGCGTTTATGCTTATACAAAAGATGTGTTGATGAATTTTACTAAATGGCCACAATCTTCATTGGAGAAAATAGAAAAACTGGAACAGCTTCGCTATTTGGAAAATGGTGTCAAAATAAAAATGACTGAAACTGATTATAACAATATCGCTATTGATACCCCGGAAGACCTT
>DASTZB010000551.1:0-5992 GCA_035764525.1 Chitinophagaceae bacterium
CCACATAAAAGGACAATGGTCCGTTGCAACAACCTGAACTAATCCCTGGTTAATTCCTGCCCATAAAGTTTCCTGGTCTTTCTTTTCTCTTAACGGAGGACTCATCACCCATTTGGCGCCATCAAAATCTTTTTCATATAAAGAAGCATCAAGAATTAAATACTGAATACAGGTTTCGACAAATGTTTTTTGATTTCTTTTGGTAGCGTTGCGTACAGCATTCAATGCGCCCTCGCAAGTAAGATGAACAATATATCCCGGGCAACCGGTATAATGCGACATATCAACAAATCTTTCTGCTGCTTCAGCTTCTGTTACTTCAGGTTGCGATAAATAATGATATAATGGAGAAAGCTTTCCCTCTCCCCTATGCTTGGCAATCAGGTAATCGATCATATCACCATTAGTTGCATGTACATTTATCAAACCTCCATGTTGTTTCACTTCTTCCATTAACCCTATCATCTGACGGTCATCGATCATCAATGCCCCTTTATAAGCCATAAATGTTTTGAAAGATGTAATACCTTCTTTTTCTATAAAATCTTTTATTTCTTTTTTAGTGTTCTCATTAAAATCTGTCACCGCGATGTGAAAACTATAATCACCCACACAGTTGCCATCGCTTCTTCCTCTCCATTCTTCCAAGGCAGCTCTCAAACTATTTCCTTGCTTTTGTAAAATAAAATCGATAACCATCGTGGTGCCACCAAATAATGCTGCTCTTGTTCCTGTTTCATAATTGTCAGAAGAAAATGTTCCCATGAACGGCATATCAAGATGCACATGCGGATCGATGCCACCGGGAAAAACTAATTTACCTGTAGCATCAATAATTTCATCTGCATTTACAGGTAAATTCTTTCCGATAGTATGTACAATTTCTCCATCGATAAAAATATCGGCGACATAATCTGCATCTGCAGTTATTATTCGTCCGTTTTTAATCAACAGTGACATAGGCTTCTTTTAATTTTTGTTCAGTCACTTTATATGAACGCATCAGTAAGATATAAAGAATAGCGCTAACAAAAAATCCGACGAACCATGCATAATTATACAAACCATTTACCCAGCCGGGAAATGCATCTTTACTTATAAGTTTTACAGTTACGAGAAAACCCGGCGCATTTGGCAGGATGCCACATAACAATGCAATAATGGCTTTTGTATTAAACCCATTTTTAAAACTATACTCTCCATTATGTTTATACAGGTCATCAACAAATAATTTTTGCCTGCGTATAAAATAATAATCAGCGATCATGATCCCTCCAACAGGTCCCAGTAAACTTGAATAAGCGATCAGCCAGGTAAAAATATACCCGGTAGGATCAGCAATCAATTTCCAGGGAAAGATCAATACACCAATAACACCAGTGATATAACCACCTAATCTGAAATTGATCTTCTGCGGAGCAAGATTAGAGAAATCATTCGCGGGGCTTACAATATTCGCGGCAATGTTTGTTGCTAATGTTGAAATAGCAACAGCAAGCATCGCAAACGTCACCATCAATTTATTTTCAAATCTTCCCGCTAATTGTATAGGATCCCAAATCGTACTGCCATAAACAATAGCAGTAGCTGATGTAACTACAACACCTATGAATGAAAACAATGTCATGGATGATGGTAATCCAATTGCCTGTCCCCTTATCTGCGCTTTTTGTGATTTTGCGTAACGGGTGAAGTCAGGAATATTTAATGATAGTGTCGCCCAGAAACCAACCATGCCTGTTAATGCAGGAAAAAAATAATTCCAGAATGATGGGCCTGAAAGTTTGGAAGGTTGTTCTAATATCGGCCCTAACCCATTTGCTGCACTGATGGCCCAGAACAATAACGCTAATGCCGCAACAGGAAGAAAGATCGCTTTAAATACTAATAACTTCCTGATGCTTTCCACACCAAGATAAACGATGAACATATTCAATAACCAGAATAAAAGAAAGCAAACCATTGGAATGGCTTGCGGAAATAATGAACTATGATCAACCTCGGGCATTCCAGGATTCCAAGCTCTTATAATATTATATATAGAAGCACCGCCGATCCATGTTTGGATACCAAACCAACCACAGGCAACTATTGCACGAAGCATCGCGGGAATGTTTGCACCCTTTGTTCCAAAACTTGCTCTTGCAAAAACAGGAAATGGTATTCCATATTTCGCTCCCGCATGTCCATTTAAGATCATTGGAATTAAAACAATCGTGTTACCAAGAAAAATTGTGAGTATAGCTTGCCACCAGTTCATTCCACCACCGATCAATGAACTTGCCAGCATATAAGTTGGTATGCATAAACTCATGCTTATCCATAATGCCGCATAATTCCATGTTCCCCATTTACGTTTTTCTTGTGGAATGGGAGCAAGATCTTCATTGATGAGAGAAGAAGCCTCTCCCTCGTTCCCTCTCCGAAAGAGAGGGAGGCCAGGCTGTTGATCATTTGTCATCATCTGTAATTAAGCATTTCAGCATTTGAATGTTTATTCAACCAACAGGTTTGTGAGTTGGTATGTCCCCCTCCGGGGGATTTAGGGGGCCATATGTTCATCCGCTATCGATATCGCATCACTGATCATTGCTAACCCTTCATCAATTTGTTCTTTATTGATACAAAGAGGTGGTGCAACGAAAATATAATTCCATCTTACAAATGTGTACATACCGAGGTCTTTTAATCTTGCTGCCACTTTATTCATGACCGCCATTTCATCTGGTTTTGCATTATATGGCGCCATTGGCTCTTTGGTCTTCCTGTTCTTCACCAATTCAATACAACCAAGCAAGCCTGTGTTTCTCCAATCGCCGATTGAAGGATGTTTCTTTTTGAGTTCTTCCATTCTTGCATCCATATATTTTCCCATTGCCACTGTGTTCTCAATTAACCCTTCATCCTCATAGATCTTCAACATTTCTACTCCTGCGGCGCAACAAACGGGATGAGCCGAATAAGTTAGCCCGAGAAAAAGAACCTTGTCATCAAATTGAGATGCAATTTTTTCAGATACGATCAGCGCACCAAGTGGCAGATAACCTGAAGTGATCCCTTTTGCCGTTGCGATCATATCCGGTATCACGCCATGATTTTCGACACCAAACCATTTTCCTGTTCTCCCCCATCCGCTCATCACTTCGTCTGCGATCAATAGAATGCCATGGAGATCGCAGAGCTCACGAACTTTTTTCATATAGCCAACCGGGTATTTCAAACAACCGGAGGAGCCAGATTCACCTTCTAATATAATTGCCGCAATATTCTGAGGGCCCTCAAATGCGATCACTCGTTCCAGGTTACTCACAGCATCCTTAAGAAGGCTTTCTTCGCCATATTCCCAGCGATATAGAATAGGAATATCGAAATGAACAAAGTTGGGTGCTTGTTGTGCATCCGAAGCAAGCTTGCGTGGATCACCGCCCGCAGCCATGGCGCCATAAGTTGCTCCATGATAAGCCTGGTACCGGGCAAGTATCTTGTGCCTGCCGGTATACATTCTTGCCAATTTTACAGCATTATCAATTGCTTCAGCGCCACCGACCGTAAACAAGGTCCGCGTCAAACCCTTTGGTGCAATCGATGCTATTTTTTTTCCGAGTTCACCACGAACTTTTGTAACACAACTTGGAGTTACATAGCTCACCTCCTGCATTTGTTTCATTACAGCTTCCGTCACCCGCTGATTGCCGTGACCGATATTTACATTCATCAATCCCGAGGAAAAATCTATATAACGTTTCCCATCATAGTCATATAAATAAACACCTTCACCATATTTAACGGCAATTGGTGCAATTCCCTTTTGTTTGCTCCAGGAAAATAATGTGTGATCCAGGTTATCCTGGATAATTTCCTGCGACTCTGAAATTGTTTTTGTACTCATTTATTTTGAATTTAAATTTTTGAATGTTGAATTGAGGTCATTTAAAATTTACTATTCAACATTCAAAATAATATTTTATCACTGGTTTTGTCTTAATTCTTCAAATGCATTCCCTTTTTGGTTGTTACATGCATCTTCCGAACCGGCTCCGACGAGAATTTTTCATTGATAAGTATGGCAGTGATCTTGACAATAACTGTAACAGGTGTGTCTTTATTATCATTGTGGAAACAGAAATTAAAAGCTCTGTCCCCGGGTTCCATCCGGGAAAACTCATTAACTCCTCTCCCTTTTTTAATAAAGCGGAATTGTTCTCCATTTTGAAACAGTTCAGCGTTATCTTCTTCTACGATCCAGAAATTTATATGTTGGCCGGTATCCAATTTTGTAAGATATGACGGAGCATTTAACGCCACTGCAGCCAATGGTCCATACTTAGGAAATTTTTCAATAACTGAAGGCGAGCTGGCAATAAGTGATTTAGTTGCTTCCTGGTAAACTTGTTGCCCCACCTGATCTGCACAGACATAATAACTCCATGATACAGTATTTTCGGGCAAAACAAAATTGAATGTTGTTTTACTGCTAGCCGTAGCTTTTAAAGGGTTAACTTTTATTGTCCTGTCCTGGAAATTGCTGATGACCGTATCTGATCTGTCAATAAAAGTTTCTACTTCGTTCGTGTAAGTTGTATCATTATATTCATCAAAGTATACAGTTGAATTAAAATTCTGCGTTGCCGGGCCGGCAGGGATACGTTGTATTTTGTATTTGCAAACTCTTGGCAAGAGAGCACCGTTTGCAAACCGGAATTTATAGATCCCCGTTCTTGTAACATTGATTGTTTTGTTCTCGATCTTACTGGTTTTGAATTCTAAAAATTTTGAAGAAGAAGGCATTTCCACTATTTCAACTTCTTTCATTTCCTTCCCACCGGTTTCTTCAAAACTAAAAATGAGCTGATCACCTTCGGCAAAACCAAAATAAACTTCTTCTTCTGCTTTAATACCAACCTTTATTGAACTTTCTGCAACATCAATAGGCTTTTGCCCATAAGATGCAACTACGGATATCAATCCGTAAAACATAAATGAAAAAAAATATTTTTTTGTTACCAGCATATGTAATTCTATTTAGCCTCTGTTGTGTCACTCACTTGTACGTTCTGTAATTCTATTCAGCTTTTAATAATTCATCAATGATCGGCTTTGCTTTCAGATAAACAGCAGTTTCAGCAGTCTTATCATTAGCTGATAAACCGCCTATCCAAGCATCCTTGACCTTTCCTGTTCTATCAATAATATAGATTGTTGGAAAACCAGTACGTCCGATCTTTTTACAAATGACATCGCCATCAGCGATTATTTTAAAATCAAACTTGTATTTGGGAAAGAAGTCAGTATCAAGTATAGTTTTTGTATCCGTTGAAATTCCAAGAAAAACCACGTTTTTCTTTTTATACTCTTCTACCAGCCTGTTCAATGCTGGCAATTCTGCAATGCATGGTTGACATGTAGTAAACCATAAATTGATCACAATAACTTTTCCCTTCAAATCCTTTGTTTCGATTTTTTCACCGGTGATCGTTTCTAGCGAAAGTTCGGGCATTTGTTTCCCTTGGATACAATTTTGCCACTTTGAAATATTATTACCAAAATCAAATGCTGTATCATTATTGAAGTGCCATTGAATTGAATCACGACATTCATTAAAACTATTCTGAGCAAAACAATACCCGCTAAAAAATAAAGCTAATAATATCTCTATAATTCTTTTCATTTATGGTGAATGGTTAACTCATCCAATTTACTCCCGCCTCCGGATTCCATTTTACTGTACTCCTTTTCAACCTGGTCCCGAATTCTATTGAGTACTTTCTATTCATTATTCATCATTTTTATTTTGACTCCATCGGAGTCAAATATTTATAAAAACATGCGATTCACATACGTTCAACTCCGTACGGAGTTGAATAAACACATTTCAATTATCTTTCTATAAATATTCGATCCCTACGGGATCAATAAAATGCACCACTTATCATTGACCGCTCACCTGCTAACTCATCCAGTTCACTCCTGCTTCCGGGTTCCATTTCACAGT
>DASTZB010000552.1:0-10146 GCA_035764525.1 Chitinophagaceae bacterium
CGGCAACCAGTTATGTGGCTAATAATTTAAATACAAATACACGTTATTACTGGAAAATAATTCCCTATACAGAGGGAAATACCAGGACAATACAGGTACTTACGGATAGCACCCGTTGTAGTATGAAAGGGGTTTATAAGATCGGGGCTGGCGGAAATTTTAATAGCATCCGGTCTGCGCAAGACTCGCTTGCGCTTTGGGGAATGGAGGATGCCATAACATGGGAATTACTATCTGCTTTCAGTTTTGCATCAGAAAATTTACCTATACAGTTTAAATCTCTTGCTCCTTGTCACGAAAAAAATTATACTCTTACAATCCGCCCTGCCGCTGGGGCTGGTTTTAGTTTTATTAGTAATTCTGCCAGCCCGGTATTCCTCATAGACAGTTCTAAAAATATTATTATAGAGGGAAGGGCGGGAGGCGGTGGCCCTGGTGCGTTAATACTAGAAGGTTCAGGCGAATTAATAAAGATCAGAAACGGGTGGAACAATCAAATCAATTTTATAGAATTTAAATCTAACAGTGCTTCTTCCACTATAAGTCCCCTATCTATCGAAGGAACTGCCGGTGGCGGGAGTTACCTGAACAGCATCAACAATTGTGTTTTACATGATCGTGGATCATCCTTTTCATTGCCTTTACAATTAATAAGATCTGTAATCAGCAACGGGGCACCGAATTATAACAACATTATATCAGGTTGTAACTTTTACAATTTTAAAAGGTTTGCCCTTGATATTGATGGAAAAGGATGGACTGTTAAGGATAACAGCTTTTATGGTACTGTTCCTATTAATGCAACTGATAGTTCCGGGTTTATCAATATAAGTACGAATGATAACACATTGCAAAACCAAATAACAGGAAACTATTTTGGCGGAAGCGGTCCTAACTGTAGCGGAAATGTATTAACATGGAACTCGTCCTGGTTTTTTAATGGAATTGGTGTAAATGCAAACAGCATGATTAAGGATAATCAGTTTAGGCGCATAAAAATAACCACGGCTCCTACACTGCCCACTCCTGATTCTTATATAGACCTTGTTCGTGTCGGCAAGTTTGGTTCGGGAAGTGTAACCATTGATTTTACTATTCAGAAAAATCAATTTGGAGGTCTTAGTCCTGAGGACAGTATTTCACTTATAAGTAATACCCCATCCTCGGTTAAAACTACCATGATCAGGGCTGCAGGTGCCAGCGTTGGTGTAGTTGATAGCAATTCGATGGTTTATATCCACACATCAGTTGCCGGTAGTAATCCGGATGTAAGTTTAAACCTGGTAGAAAACCTTTTGGGTAATACGATAACAATTAAAAACAACGTAGTGGGCACGGCTCAACATTCCTATAGAATAGTACACCGGGGCTCAGGAATGATGACAGCTTTTTACACCTGGGGGAGGGCAACAATGACTGATAATCTCATTACGAATATTGTTGCAAGAAATAAGGTTGCCGGCATCATGACTCAATTAGATAGTTATATTGACCCTTCTCTCAACGGAACAATTACCGGGAATACTATCAGTCATCTCAAGTCTTTGGAAAGTGTGCCCGGTTTTGACAATTATTCTGCAGTGGGAATAGCTACTTACGGATCTGCGGTGTTAATTGAAAGAAATAAAATACTACACATCGAAGATAGCAGTATGTTATTGGGGCCAATTGGAGCTGTTTCCATTTTTTCAAAAGATTGTAATAACACCATCAGCAGAAATTTAATTGACGGACTCCTGCAGAACCAGGTTGTGCCTTATTCTAAATACATGAAAGCTCTAAGCATGGAAGATGATCGTTCAGTTATTATGAATAATATGATCAGGTTGGGTGTCGATTCGGCAGGCAATGCTGTACCCGGAGCATCGTTTATAGGATATACCAATACCAGCACTACAACCAATCGGGTAATCCATAACTCATTTTATATTACTGGAAATGGAGGAAGTTCGCCGGCAAATATCAGCTACTGTATTTCTTATACCGGCCCATCAAACTTCGTCAATAATATCCTCGTGAATAATCGTCCAAATCCAACAGGGAGCGTGAATGCAATTTTTTCAAACTCCCCAGCGTCGCAAACTAATTATACTGATTACAATGTTTGCTATCATGTACCTAATGGAATATTTGCTCTCAGTTCTTCAGGCAATCTGAGTTTTCAACAGTGGATGGGCCTTGGCAAAGATGTTCAATCTGTATTAGCGCAGCCTAATTATGTTTCGCCTGATGGACCCACACGCTTACTGAATTTACATGTTGCAGCACCCACACCTGTTGACCACAGGGGAACCTCTTTTGGATCTTATACCACGACCTATGATTACGATGGCGATGTGAGAGCGAATCTTTCGCCAGTAGATATCGGAGCAGATGCCGTTACGGATGTTGTTGTTACAGCTGTAACAAATATTAATGGCCTGGAATACTTTCGCGTATTTCCTAATCCAAACAATGGTTTATTTGTGATAAAAATGAAATTGAGTACAGTAAAAGAGGTCTCATTCAGGTTATATAATTCACTCGGAGAAGCAATCTACCAATCACAAGTTTATCATTTTTATGGTGCACAACAAGAACAAATCAATAGAACCAACCTGGCCAGCGGTGTTTATTTCCTGGAAACGAGAATCGGCAAAGAATCTTTTATTCAGAAAATATTTATAAGCAGGTAAAGAAATAATCTTGTTATTCTTTATTGATTTGAAGAAGGGAACACTATCGCCACTGGAGTATACTAAACATAACGATCCTATATTTTTTAATACTCTTATTGGTTTACATTTGAATTATAATAATAATGAGTTATGAAACCTTCAACCTTTAACCGCAGAAAATTTATTCAGTCAGCAACAGCTGCAACTACTGCCGCAGGATTGTTTTCCATTTTACCTGCTAAACTTTTTGCTGGTAAGACCGGTGATAAAAAGGAAAGGCAAAGTGATTTACAATCAAACTATACTGAGCCGCGGATCCGTTTCTCTGTTATCGGTATTAACCATGCCCATATTTACTCACAAGTAGATGCGGTAACACGTGGCGGAGGGCAACTGGTTTCATTTCATTCCAAGGAAGATGACCTGGCAACTGCATTTTCAAAAAAATATCCACAGGCAACAAGAGTAACTGAACAAAAAGAAATTCTTGAAGATAAATCCATACAGCTTGTATTAAGCTCTATCATTCCCAATGAAAGAGCACTATTGGGAATCCGGGTAATGCAACATGGAAAAGATTATATGTCTGATAAACCAGGAATTACATCGCTTGAACAATTAGCAGAAGTGCGCCGTGTCCAAAAACAAACCGGCCGCATCTATTCCATTATGTACAGTGAACGGTTTGAGAACAAAGCAACGGTAAAAGCAGGAGAACTTATAAAAGACGGTGCGATCGGAAACGTAATTCAAACGATCGGACTTGGTCCTCATCGAATAAGTTTATCAACAAGACCCCCATGGTTTTTTGATAAAAAATATTTCGGTGGCATTATCACTGATATTGCATCACACCAATTTGACCAGTTCTTATTTTTCACTGGTTCGACTAAAGCTGATGTTGTGTTTTCTCAAACAGCCAATGTGGCGCATCCTCAGTATCCGCAGTTTGAAGATTTTGGTGATGTGACCATCAATGGCAATGGCGGCACAGGGTATATAAGAGTGGATTGGTTTACACCTGATGGTTTGAAAACATGGGGTGATGGAAGACTGACAATTTTAGGCACTGAAGGTTTTATTGAAATACGCAAGAATATAGACATCGCCGGACGGGATGGCGGCAATCACCTTTTTGTTATCAATGGGAAAGACACACAGTACATCGATTGCAACAATATTAACCTCCCCTACGGTGAACAATTGGTGAATGATGTGCTCAACAGAACTGAAACGGCCATGACGCAGGAGCATTGCTTTCTTGCAACCGAGCTTGCATTAAAAGCACAAAAGATGGCGAGGAAAATGACCCTTAAAAAAGTATAGAAAGCATCCAGTTGACTAAGGCTAATCGAATCATAATGTTTACTAGTTCGAAGCAAACAGATTGCTTAGCAAACTAAACTTGCCCATACGGTCAGGAGAGCAAAACGACTCTGGATTTTTTATATTTTTTTTTGATTTGAAAAAAGGAACATTATTGAGAACGAAGGGTTCGTTATCTATTTAAAAGTATCAATAAAGTTGATTATTTCATTCGCTACTAAATCTGTATCTGTTTCAATTGGATGATGTCCTGAATGAGCAAACAAAACCAATTTTTTATAAGAAGATCCAAGATTTGCTATCCCATCTTCGCCTAAAACAGGAGGTACCGTAAAATCAAATTGCCCCCATAACAGAAGAGATGGAATTTTAATTTTGTATAATTGATTGGAATAATCTGCATTCTCAAGACTCTCCAGGAAATCATTTCCTGAAGAGGTATGATATAAATTATAATAATTTACTAATTGGTCAGAGGGATCTTCTGCCAGAAACAACGGCGAATTTTTTTGTTTTATTCCAATATAAGACTCTGCATTATGTGCAAAGGTTTCGGTCTGCGAACTTATTTCATAAGATGAAAGTGGATCATGACTGCTGCAGTAAGTTAGAATATTCTGCCATTGAGATATGTAGTTGCCCTTGCTAATTTCTGAAACAGCAGTATCCATGAGCATTTTCCTGGATGATGCATTACATAAAGGATAATTATGAGCTCCGTCAGCCTCAATCCATCCTCTTAGATTATTTTGATTCGAGTCCTTAACCAAATAACCCGCAGCTAATAAACCACCAAAGCTATGAGCATAAAGAAAAATGCCTGCTCCCTCATAGCGTAGCTTCAACACCTTAACAATAAATTCCATATCATTGATCATTTGCGGCAGGCTTAATTTATATATATTATTATTACCTGAAGCACTGCCAGCATTACGCTGATCCCAAAAAGCTACTCCATATTTCTCTCTTAGCCTGGCTGTTTTATAATCAGTATAATCATAAGATCCATCACCCGGGCCTCCATGAACAATTAGAATTATAATTTTTGACGCAGTATTCCCCATTACCCGTACAGGCATATCTGCACCATTGTTTGTAACCCAGAATATTTCATTTGCATTTGTAGATAATCTGGTAAATTCCTTTTTGCAGCTTGTAAATAGTAATCCAAGTAAGAATGCTGTAATAATATTGGCGCAGTTACATTTCATAATTTATGCCTGTGTTTTGTACGGGTAAAAAGAATTATGTTTTTTTAATAGATAGCTTACTCCTGCCTGGAGAGAGATATGAGGCTTAAGAAAACTATTGTATGGATATTGTATCCAAGCAGCAGGCTTTAGCCGGATGAACCATAAATTCGAACTCCTGTTATTTAAACTCCAGTTCTGTGAATAGGAAAATCCTGTAGTGAGATAGGTTCGCCCAAATAATATGCGTTCCTTAATACTTCCATTGGGGTCCAGTTCATAAACTTTACCATCATACATAGTTCTTACCATTCCCTGGTTAAAAGATAATTCCGTAAAATACTTTATTGATTTAATGTACCTGATGCCTATACCTGCATTTACCAGGATTGATGTATATGCAAACGGGTAACGATACCCGCCTGATTCTGCAGATATAAATTCGTCTTTGTCAAAACTCCGGGGATTAAAATTTTTATATTTTTTTTCTTTAATGATGGAATGAAAAGAGACAGAAGCTCCAATCGTAAAGCCATATCCACGTGGAAAATCGTAAGTTGTAAGACCATATAGAAACGCGGGTCTAAATATATGCAGTGAATCCTGTGCAGACGCCATAACAGATATTAATAGCCAGGCAGAGAATAGTACGGTTTTCATAGTTCGGAATGTAAAGTTCCAAAATCATTTCTTAATGTCAAGTACTACAACTTCTTTTAGTAATTTATCTATGGTATTTTACGATTTAAGTTATAAAATAAGACAACTGTTATTTAATAGTCGGTTTAACGGATCCATTCTCTTCTTTTCAGGAATTCAAGCAAGTCTTGATCGTTAGCGGACATGGCCGGAAGCCAGATGTTAAGTCTCTCACGGTTCCACCAAAGGTGCTGCCGCTTTACAAACGTATAACGAAATAAAACTGCCCGCACATATCGTGGCGGTTTACCAGGAAAAGGATTGCCGGCAAACAAACTCACCGCGCCGGCATCATTGTGCAAAAGTTTCCAAACAAGATTCAGTGTCCATGGATATTCATCGGGTGATGACATAGCAGCAAACCACATTTGCCAGTCCAACCGCAACTGGTAAGGAGCTATTTGCGGCGGCCTTTTGTCAGGCAATACGGGCAGACCTTTATAGATATAGGGTTGCCAGTTAGCATGATCACTGCTGTCTTTATCCAACGTTCCTTCGAATACAACATTCAATCGTTCCTGCCCCACTGTTCCAAATGCTCCATATGTATTTACGAGATCCAAAGGTTCGAAGGTGGTGTTCATGATCTGGCCCGGAGACAACATGTTGACCACGGGCCGGATGCTAAGGAAGCTAATAAGAACTACAACTATCCATGCAATATTGATCATAGTTTTGGATTCTTCGGCATTATTTGCAGCGGCATCTGCTTTCTGCACAAGCCGGCGTGGAAGAATTTTTGACCAGAACCCATCATCGAAACAGGCTAATGCAGGAACAATGGTCACCCAGTTTAAAAATGAGAGGTTGCCACTGATAATAAGAGTAAGCTGGAATAACACTATCACGGATCCCGCAATATGACGTGCAAGTCGTGGCCAGAATATAAACCATGGCGCTACCAACTCAGCCAGGAAATTGAACCAGGTTCCGATCTTCAAAACAGTATGCGGTAGAAAATGAAACCACCGGCTCAGTGGACCTGGAATTGGTTGTGTTTCGAAATGATAATAAAGAGCAGTTGCGTTGCGCCATATTTCATCGCCACGGATCTTGATCAATCCGGCGCCGAGCATGATGCGGAAGATCAACCAACGGAATAAAACGATGATGGCTATGGGAGGTGCACGTTTTGGAAATGGCCGCATATCAACCAGGGGACAAAGAAAGATGGCGAGGAAACCGGTTTCATTAAGTTGTATTTCCCAGCCGTAACTATACCAATCCTGCCCGGTATGAACAATAGACATATATAAAAACCAGAGAACAGTAAGCAAAGGCGCATTGACAAAGCCTGTTATAACAATACATGAAAGAATGAATCCGATCCATGCTACAGTCAGGAGCGCTGTATCAGAATGCCAGAACCAAAAAACAGAAGGCAATCGCCTGAAGCCGGCGCCATCTGAGCCAAGTGCACTGCTTACATCCTTTAAATAAATATCCAAAGGAAGAAGACTGTCAGAGCCAATCAAAGGAATGATGTGGTTGATTGCAACAAGAAAAGCTACAGCATAAATTATTCCCAGCAGTCGAAGGATCATAAACCGGGTGAGCCAGTAGGTGGGAATATTCTCTGGTATAAAAGAATCACTGCCGGAACTGCTATCTATTTCGTTGTTCACTTCCGCTAAATTTTCACTAATGGAAGTTAATACTTCTGATGCTTTCTACTGGCGGCGGGAAGACAAAGTAAATTCCTTTACAATTCTTCAATCCTAAAACCTCATAACTTTTATATTTTTTATTGAGTTGAAGAACGGAACACTATTGACAACGGAAGACAGAAATCTTATTAATCAGGATAAAAACGGATATGCTCAAACTCATAGTTTTGATGCAGTCTCATCTTGTCTATTAGTTGTTTTAATTCACTTTCTTCCCATTTTTTCTGAAACATTTCATCATGTATTAATATGACTATATGCCCTTGTGTAAAAGTGTTACCATTTTCAAGCCTTGTCTCAATTTCCTTTACCATTTCATCAACTGACTGTACAGGTATCCCGTTGCTGGCATTATGCCGCCATTCAATATCCCATCCATATATCTTATATTGATTTTTTTCCAGGAGGTGGGCAGCTGCTGAGCCACTTGTTCCGTCATCCCTTTTCCTCCCGCCAACACGCCATATGTTTCTGCCGGGCAGTCGTACAATTTTATATCGCAGATTTAATAATTTTTCATTTTTTTGAATGTCTGCCAACACATTTTCTGGATTGCTGTAAAACAATTCATACTTATTGTTGGCATGTGTATAGCTATGATTGTAAACTTCAACAAAAGGATTCTCTTCGTACAGTTTATAATAGGTGCCCAGTTGCTTACTTTTCTCTGCATGTTCTCCTACAAGAAATACACTGATCTTTAACCGTTCGCCGAGAATTACGCTATCGATATTTTCACTTCCGTTTAGAGGTCCGTCATCAAAAGAAAGATAGATGTACTTTAATGGTGCGGCAGTTAATGGTGTTTTGACTGCATTAATATTTTTCTTTTGCTGCGTTTGGCACGAAGAAGTTGCAGCAAGAAGAACCATGACAAGTCGCATTATTATTCCACTCGTTTTATATTTTTTTATCCGCATAGTGATCATTGTTATATGAAAAACATAAAAATTGCCTCCAAAATTAGCTTAGTTCCAGCCCGGTTTTTACCAGAAATTTATTTTGGATTCGGCGAGAATTATTTAATGTAAGTAGAAACTGATGTCTGCTGGCAAGCTTAGTCACAAACTAAGCATACCTATCCCCGTTCATCGGGAACGATTCAAGGTTTTTTTTATTTAATTGATTTGAAGAAAGGCCTGAAGAATCATTCCTCTTCATGAAGATTAAAATGATAATTATCACTTTCACCTAATTCTGTGATTCCTGTCCACAACAGAGGTCCGTGAATTTGTAACCCTTTTTCAACTACTGACAATTTAATATGCTTGTAGATCTCATGTGAAGTAGGAAATGTTCCTTGTGTAATTAACACAAAATCCGCATTAGATTGACCGGCAGAAGTATAAATAAAGTTTATCAGGAAAGTCCGCATAATGAAGATCAATTTCAAATGAAAGGTAAAAAATTTTTCTTGTTTGCCAGTTCTTTCAGAACCGATGCTTAGTCACAGATTAAGCATAACAACTCAGGATTTTCTTATATTCTTTATTGTTTTGAAGAAAGGAATTACGAACAACGAGGGGGAACCCGGAAGGAACTGATAATACTGATTTGCTTTTTATCGATGACATTTAGCTCCCTAAATGATATTTTGCCGTTGAAAAACATTATTTGAAAGGGGAGGTGTTGAGTTTCAGGACATATAACAAAAGTTATATCCATCTTAGTTGAATTTTTTTTTACCTATGTATTCAAAAAAAACGGATGAAAAAAATATTCGCCATCACATTTTTATTTGCGCTGAAGATCACTTCCGCCTCCGGGCAACTATCAAAGCTTGAATTAAAAAAGGCTAATCATCACCTCATGCAATATTACATTTCGCTGCCTGGTAAGTGGGCACCGGATAGAAAATGGCCGGTCGTGATCGCAATTGAAGATGCCGGCAAGCAATTCAAAAAGAATGCAGAACGTTTTATTGGTGCAAGAAAGGACATGCCCTTTATTATCGTGGTTCCTTTTATTACTACGAATGGTCAACAGGGTCATAAGGACCCAACAATCTATCCCTATTCAAAAGCCGTCTGGGACACCATTGATAAGATTTCCATTTGCAAATTCGATATAGATGGATTGCAAAGCATCATCAGTGATGTGAAAGCAAATTTTTCCGGTTCAGAAAAAGTATTCATTACAGGCTTTGAAGCAGGAACTCATTTGCTGTGGTCAATGATCTTTCAACATCCGGAATTGTTATATGCGGCCGCCCCGGTCGCTGGTAATTACAGAGGTCGTTGCATAGAAAACAATTCTTTTTCTAACGATAACTCCAGGGTGCAACTGCCCATAAATAATTTCATCGGTTCGGATGATAATGATTTTGGAGTAAAAGGAACATATTATTACCAGTATCTTGAAGCAAAAAACCTGGCAATTGCTCATGGATACAAAAACATTTCGGAAACAACAGTGGCAGGTAAGGGTCATATTTCTTTACCTGACAAGGTGCTTGAGTATTTTAATAAAGTTTGGATCAATGTGAAGTGACTTGGTAGCAGCCCAATCGAATTAATTGCCTGCTCATTCAGAGCAGATGCTTAATTACGAATTAAGCATAACTTGGCCCGATCCTTCGCAACGACTCCAGATTTTTTTTAGATTCTT
>DASTZB010000553.1:0-22297 GCA_035764525.1 Chitinophagaceae bacterium
GGCTTTATTCTTACAAAAAATTTATATGGTGCATAATCGGCAAACTGGTGAAACATCTGCGGCTTCACTTCTTCCTTAAAAGGACGATAATTAAAATTTTTTACAACCCCGATCACGACAGGAGTTTTTGTTTCCATATAACCTTTGATCTGTTGTCCAACTGCATTTTCCATATTCCAACCCATATCTTTTACCATCGCTTCATTTACTATAACAGATGTAACTGTGTCATCAGTGAATTTTGGATCAAAATTTCTTCCGGCTATTATTTTCATTCCCATCAACGGGATATAGTCTTTGTCAATAAAATATTCGAATACATCTTTATGCGTTCCATTATATTCAAATCCTGAACGGCTCCATCCTGTACCTTCCCCCAAACCAAGATCAGCACTGGCAATACCGGCGATATCAGGTCTTGAAATAAGGGCCTGTTTAAATAAAGGATAGATATCTTTTGTTTTTGTATCATTTGCATCTACAACGACTATGTTCTCCTTATTAAAACCAGGGTTTTTGCCACTCATGTATGTTGTTTGCTGCAAAATGATCATCGTACAAATGATCAACCCGATGGATAGAACAAACTGAACTGTGACAAGAGATTTTGTAAAAATATTTGACCCGCTTACTTTGATCTTGCTCTTTAACACTTCAATTGGGCGGAAACCTGATAAGATCAATGCCGGGTAACTGCCGGCAAGCAAACCAACAAGCAATGTCAATCCTGCAAGCATCCATACCATTTCAGGATATAATGAAAAGGAAAACTTCAGTTCACGACCGGAAAGTTGATTGAAATAAGGAAGTAAAAGTTTTACAAGTAATAATGCAATAACTAATGACAAAACACTTAGAAGTATTGCCTCCGCTAAGAACTGTATGATCAAATGTTTTCTTTCACTGCCAATTACTTTTCTTACACCCACTTCCTTTGCTCTTCTTGCAGAACGACCAATGGCCAACGTGGTAAAATTGATACATGCAATTAATAATACACCCGCTGCAATGCTTAATAATATCCAGATGGTTTTTGGATTGACCTGTTCGATCGAACCGCCGAATATTTTTGTATCTGTATGTCCTGCTTTTAGTCGTTGCAAACCAAATCGAACAGGCGGTTTATTTCCTTCCCATTTAAAACCTCTTTCTGTTAATTCTTTTTCTTCTTCGGGATAATATTTATGACGAAATGCCCCGAGTTTCTGACTGTCATTTGGCAAACCGCTGCCTGCGTTTAACTGAACATATGTGATGTACGATGACCTGTTCCAGTTGTTAACTCCCCTTTTTCCTGAACTGGTCGTTTCCATATAATTGAAATTCCCAAGCAGATCAAATTGAATAGAAGAATTAGAAGGAATATTTTCAGCAACCGCAGTTACCGTAAATGGTACAAATGATTCTTCAATTTTTATTTCAATTGTACGGCCAACTACATTATCTGTTCCAAAAAGTTCTTTTGCTTTTGATTTTGTTATAACAAGATTTTGAAGTTCTTTCAATGCTCCCTGAGCAGTTCCATATTTTAATGGAAAAGAAAAAATTGTAAAAAGAGAAGGATCAGCATAAGACATATTCATACGCCTTACAGCTCCATCGGCTTTTATAAAACTTTCACCCCAGCCATCACGCAAACGAACATAATTTGCCACTTCCGGGAGATCTGCTTTCATTGCCGGTCCCAATGGAGATGGCATATACACATCACCTTCGGCTTCACGACCGTCCATAACATCGGTCCAACGGTAGACACGATAAATATTATTTGCATTGCTATGAAAGCGATCAAAGCTGAATTCATTTACTGCGTACAAAAGAAATAAAGAGAAGCAGGCAAGACCTATTGATAAACCAGACACATTGATAAATGAAAGTATCTTTTGACGACCAAGATTCCGTATTGCGATTTTGAAATAATGTTTTAGCATGATCGTTGGTTTTTATATTATCATCGTTTCGTAATTCTATTTATCGTCCCTTGCCTCGTCCCGATAGCTATCGGGATACGTCCAGTAATTCGATTCAGCTTTTTGTTTCTCACAGATTACACAGATTTAATCAGGGAAAATCCGCGGCATCTGTGAGACTTGATTATTATTTAAAAGCAAGATTAATTCTGCCGCCAGATGATCTTACTCTTACCGATACACCACCACCGTTCAATTTTCCTTCCAGCTGGTCATCCTCGATTTTTCCATTAAAATTTCCAAGCTGATCTGTTTTAATTCTTCCTCCTGACAGATCAAGATCAACACCTTTATTTCTTGGAAGCTGCAGATCAATATTGCCACCGGAGTTAGACACTTTTACATACTTGCCTAATTCTTTTATCTCAATATCAATTCCGCCGCCACTGTTCGAAGCCTCGAGGCTACAGGTAAGATCATAAAGATGAATACCACCACCAGATGTATGAGTAACTAATTCACCAGCTATATTTCTTCCATTAACACTTCCGCCACTTGTTGTCGCTCTTATATCTCCCTTCAGATCTTTTAGATTCAGCGAACCACCAGACGTGCTGAGACGAAGTTTTCCATCGCAATTGTTGGCCTCAATGCTGCCACCGCTGGTTGAAAGTTCAATATCATCTCTTGAATTTTCAAGATGTATGCTTCCTCCTGAAGTCCTTCCATCTATTTTGCCGCCTACATTGTCAACATGCAAACTGCCGCCGCTTGTTGAAAATTTTTGATCGCCGGTTAAATTGTTTAAGCTGATACTGCCACCACTTGTTGACAGATCTGTCGAAATATTTTTTAGCACAAAAATTCTGAAAGAAATATTCAGCGCTTTTCTCCAATCAGTAATATTGCGTTTGGATTTTGCAGTTGCGATCAATTTATTATTGCTGACTGTAACTGAAAGATCATACATGTCTTTTAGCCGCTCATCGATCTCGGCTTTTGAAAGTTCATTCTTGTTTCCATTTGGTGACACATACACTTCTACTTTTGTTTCCGCAGCAGTATTTACCCCAGTAACAGAAATGCTGCCACCAGATGTTTGCACTTCTGTACTTTTTACAGATTCGCTGCTAAGCGATTTTGTCATGTAAGGTTTTTCATCAGACTTAACTTGCCCATTGGCAAAAAAGCCCACTGTTGTGATGAAGGTTAATAAAAAAAGCTTTCTCATATATTTCGTTTTAGTTGTTGATAAATTATTCAGTTCTAAGTGACTTTATCGGGTTTGCGACAGCGGCTTTCATTGTATTCAAGCTGACAACTACTAAAGCCAAAAAAAGAATTAAAAATCCAACCGCACCGAACAACCAGATGCTTATAGTGATCCGATCAGGATATTTCTCCAACCAGTTGTTCATGAACCACCATGCGATCGGGGTTGCAATAACAAATGCCATCAATACCAGCTTTAAAAAATCTTTTGAAATAAGTAACAGTAATTGTTGCAAGGTGGCACCCATAACTTTGCGAATTCCAATTTCACGAATTCGCTTTTCAATGGTAAATGAAGCAAGACCTGCCAACCCGATACAACAAATAAATATTGCCAGACCAGCAAATATGTTAGTGATCCTGCTGATCAGATTTTCTGTCAAAAATTTTTTACCAAATTCCTGGTCAACAAATTTGTAATCGAAAGGGAAGGCAGGATTGTACTTTTTAAATACTGTTTCAATAGATTTCAAAGCTTCTTGTGGTTTTGCCGAAGTCTTTAGCCTGATATTTATTGAATTTGAATTCCTCGGATCAAAATAAACAAGCATAGGATCAACGGCTTTAAATGGAGATTCCATAACTATATTACTTGTAATTCCAATCACATTATATTTCCTGGGCCCATATCTTAATTGTGTTCCTATCGGATTCTTTAATTGCATTGCTTTTACAGCTGCTTCATTGATGATCATATTCGCTGAATCCGCTGGCACGCCAGAAAAATCTTTCCCTTCTATGATCTTTACCCCCATTGTTTTTGCATAGTCGACATCTGTTGCCATACTTGCAACGATCAGTTGAGCACCGGCAGGTTTTCCATCCCAATCGGGAGCTGGTGCTTTCCACCAAACTTCAGTGATCGGAGAAAACGACCTGTTCACAATGTCGATCTTGCCACTTTTCATCAACTCCTCTCTTATAGCTGCATAATTTTTTTGCGTATCCTCAGATGCTGGTATCATAATAAGGTTATCAGGATTATAACCGATGTCACGATTCTTAATATGTTGTATCTGCTGATAAATAATTATCGTGGCCGATATGAGAAGAATAGATATCGCAAATTGCCCGACCACAAGAATATGTCTTGGCAATGCACTCTTTTTTCCTGAAAGGAAGGTTCCTTTTAAAACCTTTACGGGGTTGAATGAGGAGAGATATAATGCAGGATAACTTCCCGCAACTATTCCTGTGAAAAGTATCAGAATGATCGCAGCGACCCAGAAAAGTGGTTGTGTAAGATCTAACGACAGATGTTTATCAACCAGGTCATTAAAAAATGGTAACAAAAGATAAACTGCAAGTACGGAAAGAACAAAAGCAATCGCTGCCAGAATGATCGATTCAGAAAAGAATTGAAATATGAGTTGTCGTTTGCCCGAACCCAACGTCTTCCTGACACCTACCTCCCTTGCTCTTTTTTCAGAACGTGCAGTAGAAAGGTTCATAAAATTGACGCAGGCAATTAATAGAATAATAATTGCAATGATGCTGAATAAGCGGACATATTCAATCATCCCTCCGGTATTTTTTCCATCTTTAAATTCACTTTGTAATCTCCATTTATTCATGGGAAAAGCGAAATAGGCGCTTATTCGTTTGTCACTCCCATCATGTTGGTATTTTATATCATTAACACTTTTCTCCAGCATCTTCATATTAGTTCCGATGTTCACTTGTACAAATACCTCCCATGAAGAGTTTTGCCAGTCGGTCATGGCCCGTCTTAAAAAATTATTGTCATAGTTAAATGCGTTTATAAAATCAAATTGAAAAGTAGAATTGCCAGGCACATCGGCTACAACAGCAGTAACCTTTGCATCATACTCGTTATCTACTTTTATTATTTTGTTTACCGGGTCCTCATTGCCAAACAATGATTTTACCGTTGATTGTGTCAACACGATAGAATACGCATCAGGGAGAGCAGTTGCAGGAGTACCGTAAATGAATTTCCACGAAAACATGTCAAAGAAATGTTCACTGACTGTATAACCTTCTTTCTTTAATTTATTTTCACCATAAGTAAGAATATGCGGCTGCCTGTGTGTTGTAACTACCGCATTTTTAATTTGGGGGATCTGTTTTCCTATCGTACTTGCAAGAGGTAAAACCATGTTCTCATCTGTAAAAACCTGGTTGTTGAAATCACGGGTAGCATATAATTTATAAATACTGTTGTAATTCGAATGGAACTGATCGTAAGTAAGCTCGTCCTTCACCCACAGTGAAATCAGTATTGTACAGGTAATACCAATTGTGAGGCCAAGCAAATTGGTTGCAGAAAATCCTTTGTTTCTAAACAAATTTCTCCATGCAATTTTGAAATAGTTTTTGATCATAGATATGTTTTATTCTGTTCTCAAATTTTTTATTGGATTGGTAAAAGCAGCCTTTAAAGCCTGTGTGCTCACCGTAAACAATGCGATCAGTAAAGCTGCAATACCGGCAACTATAAATATCCACCAGCCAACATTTATCCTGTAAGCAAAATCCTGCAGCCATTTATTCATTCCCCACCAGGCAATTGGAAATGCGATCGCAGAAGAAAGCAATACAAGCTTTAAAAAATCTTTTGAGAGCATGGTTACAATACTGCTTTCACTTGCACCTAATACTTTTCTTATGCTAATTTCCCTTGTACGTTGCTGCGTAGCATAAGCAGCAAGCCCCAGCAACCCGATACAGGCTATAAAAATCGCAAGCCCGGAAAAAATTGTAAATATTCTTTGCGTTGTTTGCTCTGCCTGGTATTGGTCGGCTAATGATTTGTCAAGGAAATAATAATTGAAGGGTTTTTCTTTTACAAATTTTTTCCAAACTCCTCCAATATCACTAACAGCTTTTTTAAAGTTTTCTCCTTTTATTCTTAAGGCTACCAATCCCGACCGGCCACCAAACTTCTTTGAATTGGTGATCACTAAAGGTGAGATCGGTTCATGTAAAGAATGATAATGAAAATCTTTTACCACACCGACCACATTATAAACATAAGAAGAGCCGTCTCCTGCATTAAAAGGATCATCGGGGCTTATAAGTCTTGAACCAATTGCGGTTTTTAAACCAAGTTCTTTTACAGCTCTTTCATTTAATACAACAGAAAGCGTGTCAGTAGAAAAATCTTTCGAAAAAAATCTTCCCTCTTTTATTTCAAGTCCTAATGTTTTATCAAAGTCCTCATCAACGACCATCCCTCTTCCCGTCATTGGAGCTTTGGAACCCATTTCCTGCCAGGTAGTACCAAAAAAATTCTGATTGCCCGGCATTGTAGATGTGCCACTTGCCGATTCAACGCCCGGAATAGTCAATAACTCATTTTTAAAAGCTGGTAATTGATTTTCAACCATGTCAGTTCTTTCTAATACAATGACATGATCTTTTTTGAATCCTAATTTATTACCCAGCATATAGTTCATCTGGCGATTGACAACAATCGTAGAAATTATAAGTATAACTGAAATCGCAAACTGAAAGATCACTAACCCATTACGCAGCAGAAGCCCATAACGGTTTGATTTGAATCTCCCTTTCAAGACCATGATCGGGTTAAACGATGAAAGAACAAATGCAGGATAAAGTCCGGCAACAAGCCCGGTGATCACTACAAAAGCGAGCAATAAAAATATCCATTGGGGTTGGAGGAAATAAGCTACGCTAAGTTCCTTCCCCGAGATTGTGTTAAATGCAGGAATGAGCAAGATGATGATCCCAAACGCTAGCAACATGCTTATCACACTTACAAATACGGACTCGATGAGAAATTGCCCTATCAGCGATTTCTTTTCAGATCCAAATGTTTTTCTTATTCCAACTTCTTTTGCTCTTTCTACTGAACGTGCTGTTGATAGATTTATAAAATTGATACAGGCAAGTAATAAAATAAAAATGGCAACAACGCCAAAGATGTACACAGCCGTCATACTTCCATTGGGCCGCAACTCCGCCTCAAGATTAGAGATCAAATGAATTTTACTCAGCGGTTGTAAATAATAATGATATCCGTTACCCGCTTTTTGAAAATCTTCCCAGCTCTGATTAAACACTTTACTAATTTCTCCGGATACATATTTTTTTATGATTTCCGGAAATTTTGCTTCCAATGCTTTGTAGGATGAATGTGGATTTAAAAGCAAATAAGTGTGAGCTGCAAATCCTATATAGTTTGGTCTGCGTGTAAATTGGAACGTACTAGTAGAAACAAGCATATCAAAAAGAAAATGAGAATTATCAGGCCAGTCAGCAACAACAGCAGTGATCACAAATGATTCAGTAGTATCATTGGCATCCGTTTCGAATTGTTTTCCTACAACATCTGTTGTACCAAAATATTTCTTTGCAGTTGTTTCATTAATTACAGCCGAATGAGTTTTTTCCAATGCAGTAGCGGGATCGCCATGAAGTATTTTACAGGTAAATACCCGGAAGAAATTAGAATCTGCGGCAAGCACTCTTTTTTCTTCAAATGTTTTTTCCCCGATGCGTAAAAAGAAATTTCCATTACCGCCAAGATTGAAAAGCCTTGTGCTCTCAAGCACTTCAGGATATTCGGCCTTTATGGCTGCACCGATCGATTGAGGAATGATCGCATAGGAAGTAGAACGGCCGGGATAGTAACGTTCGAGCACAACACGATAAATATTATCAGCCTGCTTATGCTGTCTGTCGAAACTTAATTCGCTTTGTATAAACAAAACGATCAATAAACAAACGGCCATACCGGTTGCAAGGCCTAATATGTTTATCAGGCTAAATCCTTTTCTTTTTAAAAGATTCCGAAAAGCAACTTTAAAATAATTTTTAAACATAGGCCCTCCTGCTTTTCTAATAATAGCTTTTAGCGATTAGTAGTTTGTGTTGAGTGAAAGAACTTTAGAATAAAACCCATCCCGAATGACGAGATGCAGTTATTACTCACTCGGTTCGTAGCGATTTCACAGGATTTGAAAGTGCGGCTTTTATAGCCTGGAAACTTATTGTAAATAATGCGATGACTATTGCTAATGCTGCTGCAACGATAAATATCCACCAACTGATCTCAATGCGATATGCATAGTTCTGTAACCAATTATGCATAAGCCACCATGCCACAGGAAAAGAGATCAATGATGAAAGAATTACAAGTTTTAAAAAATCTTTTGAAAGTAAACCAGCAATGCCTGTGACTGAAGCACCCAAAACTTTACGTACACCAATTTCTTTCGTCCTTCTTTCAGCTGTATAGGCAGCTAATCCAAACAAACCAAGACAGGTAATAACAATAGCAAGCAATGCGAAGATCCTTGATAGTTTTCCTATCAGCATTTCACTTTTAAACTGCTTATCAAACTCATCATCTACAAAAATGTAATCAAAAGGATAGCCGGGATTATTGCTTTTTACAATGGTTTGGATCTTATCAACCGCTCTTTCAACATTGGCCTGACTTTTCAAGCGTATATACATATAACCGAAATACTCAGGATAAGATCTAAAGATCAGAGGATCGCTTTTGCCATACATATCATCAAAAACAAAATCTTTAATGACACCAACAATTGTATATTTAGTTGTATCCTGGCGAAGAAGCGTACCAACCACATTATTTTTACCGATTACTTTTGCAAAAGCCTCGTTGATGATAACGTTCGAGCTGTCTTGTTTTGCATCCGGATAAAAATCTCTTCCTTTAGACATTTGTATTCCCATTGTTTTGATATACTCAGGACTGATAAAATCCTGTGTAACCAATACTTTTTTTGATGGATCTTTTCCTTCCCACTCAAAATTCCCGGTGGAACTACCCATGTATAGCTGGTTAAGATTTGACATGGCCACATTTTCAACATACCCGGAAGAAAGCAATTGGTTTTTGATCACCGCAAAATTCTTTTGCATATCACCTCTAAGCCCGGTTTGAATTACATTGTCTTTATTATAACCAAGATCACGGTTCTTAATATGTTGTATCTGGTTATACACTATAATAGTACCGATGATAAGAACGATCGAGATTGTAAACTGCAGTACAACTAAACCTTTTCGTATATAAGCTGCTCCACTTCCTTTTAAGTTTATTCCTTTAAATACCCAGACAGGGTTAAATGATGAAAGATATAATGCAGGATAACTTCCAGCTATCAAACCACATATCAGACCGATAAGTATAAGTGACAAAAGGTGTAAAGGGTTGTCTAATCCAATTTGAAGTTGC
Source organism: Chitinophagaceae bacterium (assembly GCA_035764525.1). Classification (GTDB taxonomy): domain Bacteria; phylum Bacteroidota; class Bacteroidia; order Chitinophagales; family Chitinophagaceae; genus VBAS01. The sequence goes on from DASTZB010000553.1 coordinate 9,376, forward strand.
TTTTCCACCAAGGAGTCGAAAGAAGGCAGAATAAGATAAATAATAGCTACTGCAATCAGCAATGATAACAATGCCATTATCATTGCTTCCCCGATGAACTGCGCAATAAGTAATTTTTTACCGGCACCTAATACTTTCCTTACTCCCACTTCTCTTGCTCTTTTTTCAGAGCGAGCCGTTGCCAGATTCATAAAATTGATGCAGGCGATCAATAAAATGATCCATGCAATAATACTGAACGTACGAACATTTTGAATACGGCCGCCAACTTGTTTGCCTTCTTCAAATTTGCTGTGAAGCCTCCAATCATTCATGGAAAAAAGAAATGGCTGCGCCACAATTGTTGTGTCCTTTGCCCTGAGATAATTAGCAAGTTTCTTATTAATTAAACCCGGGTCAGTTTTTTCTTCCAGTTCTACAAAAGTCTGTGTGCCATTAGTGTTCCATTGGTTCAACCAGTCATTTTTGTCATGATAAATTTTAAATGGAGATAGCCAATCAAATCTTAAAGAAGAACTTTGTGGCAGGTCTTTGAACACACCACCAATTACATATTCTTCATTATTGTCCACCTTAAGTTTTTTTCCAATAATATCCTTTTGATCGCCAAAAAATTTCTTTGCCATTTTTTCTGAAATAGCCAACGAATGAAGCTGCTGAAAAACAGTTTCTTTTTTTCCCTGGACAAATGGAATTGTAAACATGCTGAAAATGGATGAATCAGCATAATTCCCTCTTTCATAAATCGATTTTTCACCAAGATTAAATAAAGTATATTCCTCCCAGGTAAGCCGGCAAGAATTTTTAATCCCCGGAAATTCTTTTTTCATTGCTTCCGCCAATAAACCAGGCGTAGCGCTAAAAGTATATGTCTTACCCTCGAAAGGTTGATTCTCCAGGATTTTATATAGCTGGTCCTTTTTGACATGGTTATAATTATAGCTGACCTCATCTTCCACCCACAAAAAGATAAGCCCGGCACATGCAATACCTATTGCCAGCCCGAATACATTTAACGAACCATATATTTTATTTTTCCAAAGATTCCGAAAAGCCGTCTTAAAATAATTTTTGATCATGGCTTCGTTTTATTCTGTTCTTAAACTTTTCACGGGGCTTGCGATTGCTGCTTTGATCGATTGAAAACTGATCGTTAATAAAGCGATCAGCAATGCAGCAATCCCTGCTACCACAAATACCCACCATCCAATATCAATACGATAAGCAAAATCGTTTAACCATGTATGCATAAGCCACCATGCAACAGGAAACGCGATGATCGTTGCAATGAGAACTAGCTTTAAAAAATCCTTTGAGAGCATTCTTACAATACCCGTGACGGATGCACCAAGCACTTTGCGTATTCCTATTTCTTTTGTTTTTTGTTCTGCTGTAAATGTTACAAGGCCAAATAAACCAAGGCATGAAATAAATATGGCGAGGAATGCAAAATATTTAGAAAGCTTGCTTACTGTATGTTCAGCTTTATAGTTTTTTGCAATTTCATCATCCGTGAAATAATACTTGAAAGGAAATCCCGGATTGAATTGCTTGAAAACTTTTTCCATACTTGCGATCGCCTGCTTCGATTTCCCTTGCTCGGTTCTTATTATAACATTTCCCCAATAACCACCTTCCTTGACCCAGCTTCCTTTAAATAGCCTGAGTATGAGCGGTTCGATTGGCACATGTAGTGAATTGTGATGAAAATCTTTCATCAATCCAATAATGGTTCCTTTATCTCCCCACACTGTAAGTTCCTTCCCAACAGGATCCTGGTAACCTATTTTCTTTGCAGCTGCTTCATTCACCAGGTAATTTATCGTATCTAAACTGAATGATGGGTCAAAGTCTCTCCCTCTGATCAATTCAATTCCCATTGTTTTTATATAATCATAGGTAATAGGATTATTGCTGAACAGAATAAGCTTGGTAGTATCTTTCCCTGGCCAGCGTACGCCTTGTGTTGAGCTTCCCACTTCCAGCGGACTGCTTTGGGCACTTGAAATATTTTTTATACCCTGTTGTTTTAAAAGTTCTTCCTTAAAAGCCATGAAATTTTTTGCCATTGGACCTTCAAGCGGCATATACAAAAGATCTTCTTTAGCAAAACCAAGGTTCTTATTATTTATAAAATTTATCTGGCGATAGATAACGATCATGCCAAGTATCAAGATGATCGATAATGCAAACTGGAAAACGACGAGTCCTTTTCTAAAATAAGTAGCCCCGGCTTTGAATTTGAGGATACCCTTTAATACAACTATCGGTCTTAAAGTTGACATGAATAAAGCGGGGTACGAGCCGGAAATAACACCAGTGACTACAGTTAATCCAAGAAGGATCAATAAAAAAGAAGGATCTGCCAGATCGATGGCCAGCTTTTTGTCAGTTAATTCATTGAAAGAAGGAATTATTAATACAACAATCAATAAAGAAAGTAAGATGGCGAGGAAAGAAACAAAAGTGGATTCGCCAATAAATTGTGCTACCAGTTGTCTTTTACCTGCACCTACTACTTTGCGTACGCCGATCTCTCTTGCTCTTCTTAAAGAACGAGCTGTCGCAAGATTCATAAAATTGATACAGGCAATAAGTAAAATGATAATAGCTACTACCGAAAATATTCTTACATATTCAATACGACCACCTGCCTGTTTTCCATTATCCCAATTTGAATACAGGTATGATTCGCCATAGTTCTGAAGAAACAGTTCTACATTGCTATCCTTTTTCTTTGATTTAATATAATTTTTGATCTTAGCATTTACTTTATCAACCGACGCATTTGAAGCCAGCATTACATAACATCTTGGCCCGTTATTATCCCACTCTTTTGCCCAATCATTTTTTTTGAACCATATATCATAGCTCAGTAAGAAATCGAATTTCAAAGAAGATAACTCGGGGATCGGGTCAAGCACGCCTGTAACAATTACGTTTTCCTTATTATCAATCTTTATCATCTTGCCGATGGGGTCTTCGCCTTTGAAATATTTATCGGCTAAGCCTTTTGATATTACAACAGCATCAGGTCTAGCAAGCGCTGTAGCAGCATCACCCTTTGCCAGTTTAAAAGAAAACATTCTTAAAAAATCTTTCTGAACATAGCGACCCTTTTCCTTGTCGAATTTGTCGCCAACAGTAAACAATGGCTCCTCTTCCCAAAGCATTTGGCTTGCCATTTCAATTTCAGGAACATCCTTGACAATGTTTTCTGCTAATATCCCCGGGGAAGAGGGGAATGTAGAGATATCACCGGAATAATATTGGTTCTCCATCACCCGAAACAATCTCTTATCATTTGCATGAAACCTATCTTTCTTCAGCTCATCTTTTAACCAAAGCATAATTAAGAGACTACAGGTCATTCCTAATGCAAGCCCGAAAATATTGATGAGAGAAAATGTCTTATTATGCAAAAGATTTCTCCAGGCTATTTTAAAATAATTTTTGATCATGGCTATATACTTTTACTCTGTTCTTAAAGATTTAACCGGGTTAGCCAACGCTGCCTTGATCGCTTGTGAACTCACTGTTATAAGTGCGATCAAAAATGCAATAGCTCCTGCCACAAAAAATATCCACCAGCCAATATTTATCCTGTATACAAAATCCTCCAACCAATTATGCATTGCCCACCATGCGATAGGAAATGCAAATACAGAAGATATCAATACGAGAATGATAAAGTCTTTACTGAGCATATTCACAACATTTCCCACGCTGGCGCCCAATACTTTCCTGATCCCAATTTCTTTTGTTCTTTGCTCAGCCATATAAGTTGCTAAACCAAACAATCCAAGACAAGCAACGAAAATGGCAAGTATTGCAAAGGCGATAGCCAATTTTCCGATGCGCTGCTCATTTCGGTACATATCATCAAACGAATCATCAAGGAAACGGTAACTGAATGGTAAACCTGCAGACATTGTTTTCCATTTGCTTTCGACCTGGGCTATCAAATTCTTTGCTTTTCCTGCTCCAATTTTAAACGAGCCAAAGGCACCTTGTGTGCCAAGCCGCATACAAAGTGGCCCAATGTTTTCACGCAGCGATTCAAAATTGAAATTCTTTACAACACCAATTATATTGTAAGAAATTTTGCTGCCATTATTATCAGTGAATGTATAGATCTTTTCTCCTACCGGGTCTTCATAGCCCAGGAATTTAGCAGTTGTTTCATTGATAATCGTTGAATTCGAATCGGCAAACTCTTTGGAAAAATTCCTTCCCTTAATGATCTCCATTCCCATCGTTTTGATATAGTCATAATCCACGGTCCATGTCTGCATGCCAATACCATTCTTAGAATCCATTACCGCCTCTTTCGAATAAGTGTTATCGTTTCTTGCTGATGATGAGACTGGCAGGAACGAGCTAATCGTTCCATTCTTCACACCAGACATCGCAAGCACTGCATCTTTGAATGCCTGCATATTATTTCCCAATCCATACGTTCCGTTGATGATCAGCACCTGGTCTTTATTGAATCCGACCTTTCTCGTTTGAATGTAATTAAGCTGCTTAAAAACAGTGATCGTGCCAATGATAAGAATGATGGAAGCAGTGAACTGGAAAACAACCAATGCATTGCGGAGATTGCTTTTTTTATAACTCGTATTTGTATTTCCTTTTAAAACAGTGATCGGGTTGAATCGTGACAAGAAAACTGCAGGATAGCTTCCGGCCAAAAGACCAACCACAAATGGTAGTGTTATAATAACTGTAAGAATCTTAGGGCTCAGCAATTCATTAACCTGGATTGATTTGCCTGCTACATTATTAAAGAAAGGTAAAATCAACCAAGTGATTGCGATGGCGATCAACAGGGCAAAAACAACAGTCAGCATTGACTCAACCAGGAACTGGGCGATCAATGTTTTTCTTTCGGTGCCCAATGTTTTTCTTATGCCAACTTCTTTTGCCCGGCTGGCACTTCTTGCGGTACTAAGGTTTATGAAATTGATACAGGCAATTAACAAGATGAACAACGCAACAGCGGCAAAAATGTAAACATATTGGATATTGCCCGGGGGCGTGATCTCAAAATTGTAATCACTATACGAATGAATTTTCGTTAATGGGATCAGGTTATACTCAAGGTGATTACCAGCCTTTCTGAACTCATCCATGCTGTTAATATTCATAAAGGCCTTCGCCTCAGGCAATACATATTTATCAATATAGGCAGCAAAATTCTTTTGAAATGCCTTGTACTCTGTACCGGGCCGCAAGACAATGTAAGTATGGAAATTATGGCTGGTCGTTTGTCCCCACTGATAATTCACATTCTTCATGGAAAAAAAGAATTCAAAATTCAAATGTGAATTATGCGGGATGTCCTTTATAACGGCAGTGATCTTGTATGGTATTGTTGATTGCCCATCTTTTTCTTCGATAGACTTTCCAACAACATGCACATCATTGAAATATTTTTTGGCTGCTGATTCAGTTACTACAACGGTATTTGGCTCATCAAGAGCTGTTGTCGTGTTACCATCAATGACAGGCAAATTAAATACTCTGAAAAAAGTGGAGTCGACATTTGCTACTCTTGCTTCCTCAATAAAATCCGATTCTTTTTTTATCAGTTTGCTGCCGTTGTTATTATAGATGCGGGCATATTCCTCCACTTGAGGATAATCCTTCTTCAGCAATTGCCCCATCATGTCTGAGGTCTGTGTGATATGCAGGTTTGAGCCACCAAACCTGATGTCAGAATTGATACGATAAATATTACCGGCGTTTTTATAAAACCGATCGTAGCTTACCTCATCTACAACATATAATATAATAACCAGGCAAGTGGCTAATCCTACTGCCAGGCCTAATATATTTATTGTGCTATAGCCCTTATTCTTCCAAAGACTCCGGAAAGCTATCTTGAAATAATTTTTAAACATGGCTATACTTTTTAGCTATTAGCCATTAGCTAAAAGCTAATAGCTAAGCATTATTAGACCAATATATTTTCAGTCACTGTTTGTCCATCCAGCATGCGAATGATGCGATGACTATAGCGGGCATCATGCTCAGAGTGTGTTACCATTATGATAGTGGTCCCTTGTTCGTTGAGATCAGTAAGCATTTGCATTACTTCACTTCCATTGTGTGAATCAAGATTTCCTGTCGGCTCGTCGGCGAGTATAAGCTTTGGCTTATTTACAACTGCTCTTGCTACAGCTACACGTTGCTGCTGACCACCCGATAATTGCTGCGGATAGTGATTGCGGCGATGCATGATCTGCATTTTATCCAACACCTCTTCCACTCTCTTCTTCCTATCAGCGCCTTTTACACCTGTATAGATAAGTGGCAATTCAACGTTTTCAAAAACTGTAAGCTCATCGATAAGATTAAAGCTTTGGAATACAAAACCGATATTTCTTTTGCGTAGATCGGCTCTTTTGCGTTCATTGAATTTTGCAACTTCAATACCATTAAATTGATAGCTGCCGTCATCTGGGTCATCAAGCAAGCCAACAATATTTAATAAGGTGGACTTACCACATCCTGATGGCCCCATTACGGCCACAAACTCTCCTTCTTTTATTTCAAAAGAAAGTTTGTTAAGCGCTACTGTTTCTACTTCTTCTGTGCGATAGGTTTTTTCGAGATTTGCAATCTTGATCATTGTTTATTTTTTAAAATTGAAGGTGAAAGATTAATTGTTGAACAAGAACAAGCCGAGTGATGGAAAATTTAACTCGGTTTCATTTGTGGCTTTTGATTTCATCAGTTCGCAGCATATTGATCCGTTGTCACAATTGCCGTGTATCTTCTTCGCAGAAGAAAATAAGCTGATCGAAAAGATCAAAGCGAGTAGGTATAAGGTTTTCTTTTTCATGGCTATACTTTATAATGAGTAAACTATTTTAGTTTTTAATAACAAGCTCCTCCATGTTCTCATAATTTTCATAGCTGGATGTAACCACTTTATCACCAGCTTTTAATCCTTGTAACACCTGGTAATAATCCGGGCTCTGCATGCCAAGCTGTATATCCACTTTATATGCTGTCTTTCCATTTTCACTTACTTTAAAGATCCAATTGCCACCGGTTTTTTGATAGAATCCACCTTTGGGGAGAAGCAATGCAGTGATCTCATCACTCAATGCTAAACCGATCTGTAAAGTCTGTCCACGGCGAATGCCTTGTGGCACTTCGCCTTCAAACTCCATATCCACCTGGAAGCGGCCATTGGTAACCTGCGTATAAACTTTTGTGATCTTGAGCTTATATTGTTTACCTGCAAAAGTGAATTCACCGAACAGGCCATTATAGATACGTGAAATATAATGTTCATCAATATCCACTCTAACTTTAAATCCACTAAGGATATCAAGTTGTCCAAGACGTTCGCCTTTATTTTTTGATTGACCTATCTCTGCATCAAGTGAAGTAAGTTGTCCGTCTACCGGGGCTCTTACGATCAGGTCTCCCACTTTTTTCTGCATTACATTTAATGCTTCCTGCGAGCCTTTATAAGACTGTTGCGCCTGCCTGAATTGCTGACTTCCGGAAACAGAATCCTGCGCCATGATCTTTTCAGAAAGCTTTTTCTTTTCGAGCAGGTAGTAATAATTATTTTCTGATTGTTTAAATTCCTGGCCGCCAATTACCTTTTGCTCATAAAGGCTTTTATTTAGCTTATAAATTCGCTCTGCTTCTTTCAACTGGCTATTAGCATCAGTCAATTGATTCATGCGGTTGACGGTATTTTGCTGTGAAGCATTTTGAGAGATCTGCATTTGCGTAAGCAGGTTATAAACCGCAGTTTGCTGATTTACGAGGCTCAATTGCAGATCAGTATTTGACAAACGAAGAATAGGTTGGTCTTTCTTCATAATGGCACCATCTTCCACATATTTTTCTTCTACCCGTCCACCTTCCAAAGCATCCAGATAAATGGTGGTAATAGGTAACACAACTCCATTAACCGGAATAAATTCTTTAAAGGGACCCGATTTAACTTCGCTAATCGTAATGCGTTCTGAATCTACATTTAAGCGGCTTTTTCCAGAAGTGAGATAATAACTGGCGCCTATCAAGACAATGATGCCAACAATTCCTGCAATTGTTAGTATACGTTTACGGGTCCAGGTTTTTTTTTCGATAACTCTATCCACGGCAATAATTGGTTTTAGAAAGTCTTTTTTGTTAAAATAAGCTGCTTTGACCTTACGACTGCATTGAAGATCAAAGCAGCTTTCAAAAATCTACATGAGAAAACTGGAATACTTTGCTTACAAGAATATGCCAGTTTATGACGAATATGATTTACAGAATGTTACAAGAGGACAAACTACGAAGCTGTTCGTTAGTGATACAATCAGTGTTCGCTTTTGATACAACCGGGCTTGTCACTTATTACTAAAAAATTAATTGCCATGACTTTGTATTTATGGTATAATTGCAGAAGATGTTAAAAATATTTTTGGAATTTGTAATAAGGAACTCGTGATGAACTTAAAAAATGCATCAATATTAGTGGTGGATGATGATCCCGATGTACTGACAGCTGTTAGGTTATTACTCAAGACGGAAGTAAAAGAAGTTATAACAGAAAAGAATCCGGAAAATCTTCGATGGCATTTGAACAAAGATGACTTCGATCTGATCCTGCTTGATATGAATTTCACCAGTTCAATTCATACAGGCAATGAAGGCCTGTTTTGGCTGAATGAGATCAAAAAATTAAAGACCGATTCTGCGGTGATTATGATCACCGCCTATGGTGATATTGACCTGGCCGTTCGCTCTTTAAAAGAAGGCGCTGCCGATTTTGTGGTAAAACCATGGCACAATGAAAAACTTATTTCCATTATCAGGGATTCATTAAAAAGAAAAGAAAGTAAAACTTCACTTACACCCGGTTTGCAATCAGGTTCAATTATAGGTAAGGAATTGATCGGAGACTCCGAAGCTATGCAGCAAATTTTTTATAAGGTCGAAAAGATCGCTCCCACGGATGCTAACATTTTAATACTGGGGGAAAATGGAACCGGTAAAGATCTTATTGCAAAAGCCATTCACCAACAATCGTTACGGGCAGAGAAACCTTTTGTAAAAGTTGATCTCGGTGCATTAACAGAATCATTGTTTGAAAGCGAATTGTTTGGTCATAAGCGAGGCGCTTTTACGGATGCAAGAGAAGATAGAACAGGTAGATTTGAAACTGCCAATGGAGGAACACTCTTTCTTGATGAAATCGGGAATATTTCTTTACAGCAACAAGCCAAACTGTTGAATGTTTTGCAAAACCGTCAAATAAACAGGATCGGGAGCAATGAGAACATTTCAATAGATATTCGTCTTATTTGCGCAACAAATGTATCGATCAGCGAGCTAGCCAATGAGAATCGTTTCCGTAAAGATCTTATCTATCGGATCAATACAGTTGAGATCGTAATGCCCCCATTGAGAAAAAGAGGAAATGATATATTATTACTAGCCAGGCACTTTTGCAGATTGTATTGCAATAAATATATAAAGCCAGCACTTGAATTTGATAATAAAGCAATGGAAAAATTGATGAGTTATCATTACCCGGGAAATGTAAGGGAACTTCAATATACTATTGAAAGAGCAGTGATAATGGCTGATGAGGATATGCTACAGGCAAAGGACCTGATCTTTTCTCCAATAGAATCGGCCATGGTGAGTGATAATGAACCTGCGGAAATGAAATTAAGCACAATTGAAAAAAATACAATTCTGAAAGTCATTGAAAAAAACAATGGCAACATTACTAAAGCCGCAAAAGAATTAGGTTTGACAAGAACAGCATTGTACAGGAGGTTGAGCAAATATGATATTTAAACAATTTGAATGGAGGATCTTAGTAAGAGTGTTGCTCTTGTTCGTAACAATAAGTGGTACCTCCTTTCTTTTGATGAAAGAGTTATATGTCTATTTATTGATCGCTGCTCCCGTAATCCTTTATCAACTTATCGATTTTTATCGTTTTCATAAAAAGGCCCATGATGAATTAAACCAGTTCGTGGAATCAATTCATTACCGGGATTTCTCAAGAAACTTTGATGTAAAACATGCGCCCGTGGAAATACAACCACTTCGCCAGGGATTTAATGAGATCAATACAACATTCAAAGTCATTAGTAAAGAAAAAGAAACGCAATATCAATACCTGCAAAAAATTCTTGAGTTAGTTGATACCGGTATTCTTTCATATGAAGAAGAAAGCGGGAAAATTGTTTGGATGAATGAATCGCTTAAATCAATGTTGCAGCTCCCCTATCTTAAAACGATACATTCATTATCAAAAAGAGATGAGTTATTATATCAGCAAATTCTTGTTTTAAAACCCGGAGATGGAAGGATCGCCACAGCACATTTGGAAACTTCTTCATTTAAAATTTTGATATCTGCTACTGCTTTCCAAACCGAAGGGAAAAAATACAAGCTAATTGCATTTCAAAACGTCAACGAAGCACTGGATGAAACTGAATCAAAGGCATGGCAAAAATTGTTGAGTGTACTAACCCATGAGATCATGAATTCTGTTGCGCCTATTTCATCATTGGCAGACACATTGAAACATCGACTGCAACATTCAGTAGCCGCGTTAAGTAATGAGTCGGGTTCGTTAGATGATCTTGAGTTAGGCATTGAAACAATTAAAAGAAGAAGTGAAGGTCTTTTAAAATTTGCAGAGACCTATCGTAACCTTAATAAGATCACTACACTTAACCTGAAAAAAATTTTTGTGCGGGATATTTTTGAGAATTTATTGCAACTGATGCAGCCCACATTGGAACAAAAGAATATTGAAATAGAAACCATATTAAAAGACCCTGATCTATCATTAGAAGCAGATACTAACCTGCTGGAACAGGTATTAATTAATCTTTTAGTAAATGCAATTGAGGCGGTGAGAGAAAAAACTAATCCTAAAATTGTATTGTCCGCTTATACGAGCAATAATCGTAAGACAATTATTCGCGTTGCGGATAATGGAAGCGGTATGCCTGCCGAAATTCTGGAAAAGATATTTATACCATTTTTTAGTACGAAAAAAAGTGGAAGCGGAATTGGGCTTAGCCTCTGCAAACAAATAATGATGTTACACAAAGGCAACATCCAGGTACAATCTGTAGAAGGGGAAGGAACAGCTTTTCTTTTACAATTTTAAGGTGTACTTATTTTAGACACTTTCATTTTTGTATCTTCTTTCGCGATATAATTCCCTTCTATATTTAAGAAGTTTAGCTCTTTCTTCTTCTGTCAGATCAGATGTATCGATAGTTTCACCTTCGTTCCTTTTTTCCCAAAGACGAAGCCCATGGTCATATTCTGAATCCTGTAGCCTGGGCCTTTTTTCCCGGTTTGGCCTGTTTTTATAAAGATTATCTGCATTATAATGTTCATGGCTATAAAAATCAGGATCGATGTCATCGTCCACTTCATTTAGCTTTCCTTGTTCTCTCTTAATAGTTGCAACAGGTTCTACGTTCACTTTTCTGCCAAATATTGAAGCAATACTTCTTTCAAGTTCAGGAGTCAACGTATTTCTTTTATAATCGGGCAATCTGCAAAGTTGGTCAACCGATACGTTTGGGATCAGAACGTCATCATGCTGTTTGTCCAACTCTGCAAATCCGATAGGTATAAATGTTTTTCTATGTTCTAATCTTAGTTCATTTTCATCCAGGTCAACGACCATATATCTTATTTTTTTCGCTTTTGTGTCTAAGATCAATTCTTCTATTGATCCAATTTTTTCCCCATTTTTATACCTCACATCCCAACCACGAATATCCGGTTCACCTTTTACGATCTCGAAATTTGAGTGATCTAATTCCTGTAAACGTCCGTTTTTTGTATTATTCATAATAATTAAGTTTAAAAGCAAATGCTTTGATTAAAAAATTTGAATACTGATATTCAAACTACCCTTTGATCGAGGTGATATTGAATAGCAGAAGTTTGACTTTTCTGATTTAAACTGGCGCCCTGGTTGGATGGATTATTGCGCATCATAACATATACCACGATTGCTGCGATGATCAACAAGGAAATCAATATCCATACCCACGCAGAAGAAGATTTCTTTTTTGGTTGTACATGTATTTCAGCCATAACATATTTTTTAGGTTAACAATATTTCGAATAATCATTAACATAAACTGTGCCTGTATATAAATTAAAAAAAGTTGCGCCTTCAGTGGTTGACTTGCTTTTTTGGGTCGGCTCGTCTAAAGGGCAGGGATCTAATAATAGGGCAATTAAAAAAACGCTCAAAATTGAACCTTTATGTACCGGGAACTGGAGAATTGTGCGGCCAAATTATTTTGTTGATCGCAAAAATGTAAACTTTTCTAAAGCATTGCATTTATGCCTCAACTATTTTGTTCTTGCCCTAACATATTTTACATCACCTTGTGTAACAGCAATTGCATGGTTTCTGAATCTGTTGCGAACATAACCTGCAAAACCATCTGCCAAAATTTCCCATTGACTACTTGGTTTCCCGTTTTTAAATGGTACGAATACTAAAACCATAACACCACCAGCGACCCAAATACTTCATGGTTATGAGTTAAATTATAACCTACATTTGGTAAGGGGTAATAAAAAATGAACTCATTTAAAATTTTGTTGTGAAAAATATACTTAAGCTTGAAGAGCTAGCAATGTTCGCCCTGAGCGTATGGGCTTTGTATTTCTTCAATGCGGAATGGTGGTATTATCTATTGTTGTTATTAGGCCCAGATATTAGTATGATTGGTTATGCGGGTGGTAATAAAATGGGTGCCTTTATGTATAATCTATTTCATCACAAAGGAGTGGCTATTGTATTATTCGTACTGGGAGTGCTTTTGCCTGACATGATCATCCAAACAGCCGGTGTAATTTTATTTGGACACTCATCAATGGACAGAATGTTTGGATATGG
>DASTZB010000554.1:0-11579 GCA_035764525.1 Chitinophagaceae bacterium
TGCAAACTCTTCTAAACGCCGATCAGAAGTAATCTCATTCAGTCTTATCCGTAATTCGTGGAGTTTAATTACTTCTTCACAATACTTCTCCGCTAATTCATTTTTATTTAAAGCCGAATAGCACTTTGCTAAACTTAACAACATGCTTCTTTTTTCCCAATTATTAGCAGGAACATACTTTTTAGTATTGTCAAGAACTAAATCAAGTGCTTCTTTTGGTTTTTCCAATGTCAGCAGGTCTGTTGCTATCCAATATATTATAGTAAAAATTTCATCCGTTTGGTTTTTTGCAATCAGGTAATTCAATCTCTTAAGGTTCCATTCTATTGCAATTGTGATGCTGCCAGTTTCTCTATAATTGCCAGCCACTCTTGAATAAAAGTTGGTTAGATAAAGCGAATCCTCAAAGGTCTTTACATTTTTTATGGTTTCTAATGAATAATATAACGCAGAATCATAATTCGTGTTAGCAATATACATTCCAGACAGTAGGTCGTATGTGAAGCAAATGCGTGGATAATTTCCAGCCTTTTGTTCTTTTAGAATTTGGAATAGTTCCTGTTTTGCCAGATCTAACTTGCTTTGCTGTAAATGAATGTCTGCAATCTCCTTTCTTACCCAAAATTCATTAACTCTATCTTTTACTATTCGGCATGCCTGCACAAAATGGTCTAAAAAATCCAGTTGTAAAGGATAGCCGTCTCCTCTCATTTTCAGGACATAGAAAGCTATTAGTTCCATTATGTATTTTGCCTTTTCATCTTCGTTTACAAGATTTGGTACGCGTTGAATTAATGAATTATACGCTTTTGTAATTTCAGCCGCCTGCTCTGGCACTTTAAAATCATAGCAGCGAGATAGCTCGAGATAACCCTGCTCTAAATTCAGTTCATCATTAGTGCTTTGCAACAGATTGATCACATTACTTATCATCTGTCTTGCAGTTACAGTGTCATCGCTTTTTCTCGTAAGCGTAGATTCATATATCGCAATAACTATAGCTTCTTTCTTATATAGCAGTTTGGAGTTTATGTCCTTTGCATCCTTAATAAATACGGCGGCACTATCCAAATCTGGCTTTTCGCCATTGAGTTTTTCAAGGTTGTATAGGGATAACTTTAAAAGGATATTGAGCCGGGTTGAATCATCCATCTTTTTATCAAGTGTTTTCAATAGATCACTTGCTTGCTGTGTTGATAATCGAGGCCGGAATACTAGTTCTAGTTGTCCACTCGTTATGCATGTCATTAATAGAAAGGCATTGATGATGATAAACCTTTTCATGATTTTTAATCAATTTGCTTAACCAACATATATTAAGTTTAAGGCTGCGACCAGTAATAAACCATTTACAGGCCAAGTTCATAAAGGCATTAATCAGAAAAGCACTTTATTAGCAAGAAATAACGATGACGTTGAATACCAATTGAAAAAACCTTTATCCAATTTGTTCAATTATTCCAAGGTACTTTCCGTTAGCAGGATTGATTCCTAAGTTACTATTTTATTTCGTGGTAACCTGTCGTGCACCACGACATTTCGTGGTAATAATTATGGCATGAAAAACAATCATCATTGATTTATAATAATTTATTGTGATGGCATCGGGTTTGATTTTCTGTTTATCCAAACGAAAATCAATGACCAGCGATTCACAAAGATTAGTTGTTTTCATCACCGGAACTTTTATTGGTAATAATTGCTGGGACGATTGGAAAACATATTTTGAAAGCCAGGGATATAAATGTATTTCCCCAGCGTGGCCTCATAAGGATGCAACTCCTGAAGAGTTACGTAACAGGCCTTCAAATGATCCCATTGCATCAAATACATTAACAGATATAACAAATCATTTTGCGTCAATTATAAATTCGGTACCTGAAAGACCAATACTGATCGGGCACTCATTAGGTGGGCTAATAGTACAGTTATTGCTCCAAAAAGGATTAGGTGTTGCCGGTGTTGCCATTCATTCTTTCCCTCCCAAAGGTGTAAACAGATTTTGGCTTTCATTTCTCAAAGCTATCTGGGAGACAATGGTATTATTTAGTTCGAGCAAACACATTTATCTGATGTCTTTTAATAAATGGCGTTATACGATCGCCAATGGGATGGATTATGAACAGCAAAAGGAATTATACTATAGATATGCGATACCCGAATCTAAAAAAATAATCAGAGAAGCATTTAACTGTATAGCTAAAGTAGATTATAATAAACCACATCCACCATTACTAATTACCTCAGGCAGTAATGATAAACTAATACCAGCTTCGCTGAACTATAGCAATTATAAAAAATATGCAAATGGGAATTCAGTAACTGAATATATAGAGTTCAAGGCGCATACACATTTAGTTTTTGGAGTTCCCGCATGGAAGGAAGAAGCTGGTGCTGCTCTTAACTGGCTCCAGGAATTGAAACAAAATCTTTAATCAATAAATCTTTAGGAAATGGAAACCCAACTTGTCACAAACAACATGAACCCCACATTTGCATTAGATCCATTAATGACGAATGAAATCATGACTTCTGCCGGAAACTTAAGCGATGATTACCGAAATCTTTTTCAGCAACTTCGTTTGCCATGGCTCAAAGACCTGTTAACAAAACTTACAACACCAGCAGGCAAGAAAAGCTTTCTTGTTTTTAAAAACAATAAGTATATCAATGTACCTACTGAAAACATCGCCTTCTTCTATATCAAGTTCGAATCACCGGTAATCATGTGCTTTGATAAGCAGGAATATTTTTTGAATTACTCGTTGGATCAGATTCAAAATCTTTTGTCAGAGAAACAGTTTTACAGACTGAACAGGCAATACCTAATCAATTTTAATGCGGTAAAAGAAGTAGAACACTACTTCGCAAGGAAACTTCTTGTGAATCCCGTCATACCAATGAAAGACAAACTCATTGTATCCAAAGAAAAAGTGACTGAGTTCCTTCGTTGGCTTGATAACAGATAGAAACATTTTTTACAAATGATAAGGCTTTTCAAAATATTATTAACAACAATAAATCATAAAATTATTATGAAAAATTATAGCCAAACAGAAGTTATACTTTTCTCAAAGTATTCTTTTAAAGATCCAGGCCAGAAAGAATTGGTAAGATGGTTGGGAACAACTCTTCAGTCTTCAATCAGTAAGCAAAAGGAAAAAACACAAAAGCTTTTTCTTAAGAGTTTGAAAGATTCGCCGGCAATCTATTTGTCCTGATATTAAAAATTCTTATTTGGCAGGTTCGGAACTTACATCGTCCGGATAAAGTATTTGAAACTTGACTTGGATAAGTTCCTAACATAGTTTCGGGTCAAACTTTAAAAATTTTAGTTATGAAATCGAAAGCAATTTGGTATGCAGAAGATTGTGCGCTGATCCTGATCGATTACCAACCAGAAGTTATGGGAAGTATCCAGGAAAAAAATGTAAACCTTATAGAGCTAAATGTATGCACGCTGGCTAAAATGGCTACCAGGCTGAAAATTCCAGTTGTTTTAAGCACAGTTGCGGTAAAGATGGGCATTGATAGTCCTACCATTTCTTCATTAAAGAATGTTCTGACAGAAGTAGAAGAGATTGATCGGACTTCAACCAATGCATGGGAGGATGAAGCATTTGTAAAAGCTGTTAAAGCCACCGGACGTAAGAAACTTGTGATTGGTGGAATTAGCACTTCTATTTGCTTGGCTTTTGCAGTTGTTCATGCACTTTCCGAAGGTTATGAAGTGATGTTTATTGAGGATGCTGTTGGTGATTTGTCAAAAGAGGAACATGACACTGCGGTTAGCAGACTTGTTCAGGCGGGAGCAATCCCAAATTCCACGACAGCCATGATGACTGAATGGTTCCGCGATTGGGCTTCGCCGGTAGCGAACATCCCTCGTGAAATTTTCCCTTCTTTCCTGATAGAGGTTAACAACATTAAAGGGTTTCCCATGCCAGCATGGGCGAGCAAAAATGTATCAGAACAAGTTTCTTTGTAATCTTATTTGAATAAGATAATGCCCCTTAAAGTAAGAGCCTATAAGCTATGGAAAAAATATTGTCAAATGCGATTGAGGCACATGGAGGATTAAAACGCTGGCAAGATTTTAATAAGGTTCAGGCTTCAATCAGGAGTGGTGGTCTTCTTTTTAATGTACGTAATCTTCCTCAGGATCCAACTCTTCGCAGGGTTACAGTATGGCTTCATGAGCAACGTTCTTCTGTCAGACCGTTTGGAGCGGCAGCCAATTTTATCGACTTCACTTCTAACCGAATTGCTTTACAAACAGATGGAGATAAAACATTGCTGGAAAGAAAAGGCACACCGGATGAATTGCATAATCATATGAAAGAAGGGATTTGGGATCCGCTTGACAGAGCCACATTTACTGGTTATGCATTATGGACATATCTCACAACTCCTTTTTTTATGCTTATGCCTGGTTTTACTTGTACAGAAATTGAACCATGGCAGGAAAAACATGAAAGTTGGCATGGCATCAGAATTGAATTTCCTCCAAATATTTTAAGCCATAGCCAGGTACAAGATTTTTATTTTGGAGAAGATTACTTATTACGTCGTCATGATTATTACGTGGATGTTGCGGGTAAATTTTATGCGACTCAGTATGTAAATGATATTATAGAAGTTGATGGAATTAAATTACCAACAAAAAGAAAAGCCTATAAACGTGATATAGACGGTCATCCAATCATGGACCAATTGATGGTCTGGATCGATCTTTCTGAAATAACATTTAGCTAACCTACTCAATGGATATCGAAAATAAGGCTTGTTTATTTTTCAATCAAGAATTGACCGCTTCAAATCAAACTTAGTCCACATCACCTATCTACCTCTTGACCTCCTCTTGTTCTTAAAATAGTTTTGAGTTGTACTTAAAAAAAATTAAACCATGAGACAGTTGAAAACATTTTTCAAAATAGCAATACTTCTACGCATAATGATGGTCGCACCAACGCAGATTGCTGCACAGGAGCAAAAACCAGGTGCGGTAGGCGACCCTTACGCAAATATGCCGCTGATCGCTCCCATCGGCGAACGAATTGGAAAACATTTCGACGTAGACGAATCAGCAAAAGGTCCTGCGATTGATCCGAAGAAAGGCTATCGCCTGCAGGAACTCGGCAAAGGGCTATATATGATCACTGATAATGCATATCAATCCATGTTCATGGTTTATGAATCTGGAGTTGTAGTTGTTGATGCACCACCGCCATTGCAGCAATATATTTTAAAAGCTATTGCCGAAGTTACGAGTAAGCCGATTACTCATATGATCTATAGCCACTCACATATTGATCACATAGGTGCTACAAAAAGCTTAAACCTTAATAAGAATACTATCATCATTGCCCATGAAGAAACAAAACGTTTATTAGTTCGGGCAAACGATCCGAATCGCCCGGCTCCAACAATAACATTCAAAGAGAAATACTCTGTAAAAGTTGGCAGCCAGACTTTGGAATTATCATATCATGGAAATGCACACGAGCCGGGCAATATATTTATATATGCCCCTGGCCAGAAAACACTAATGGTGATCGATGTTGTTTTCCCTGGATGGATGCCATGGAGAAGATTTGCATTGGCACAAGACATACCCGCATACTTCTCACAGGTGGAAGAGATAAATAAAATGAATTGGGATATACTGGTAGGTGGCCATGTTGCACGAACAGGTACACATGCTGATGTTGCGATTCAACTTGAATTCATGAATGACTTAAGGAATGCTGCACGCCAGGCTTTGGCATCAACCAAATTTGGAGAAGGACTTGCTGTTACATGGAATGAAAATCCATGGGCAGTAGCAGACGATTACATTGACCAGGTAGTAATTCAGTGTGTAAATGTACTCGCCCCGAAATGGTCTGCAAGACTTGCTGGCTTTGATGTTTACATCTGGGATCAATGCTATGCAATGGAACAAAGTCTTAGAATCGACGAACAATAAGAGTTCTGAAAAAACAACAAAATTTTTTTATGAAAATCTATTCAAATAAAACTGATGTCATATGTGATCTGCACAAGCAAGGGTTTACAGATGATTTTCAACTCGTAGGTAATGATCTGTTATGGATACAGGAAAATGTTTTCATCAGGGTGGGTGAATTTGCAATAACGGAGTATTATAAAATAGGAGAATCAATTGTATTCGGTATTGTCGCATTACATCATAACATAAAAGGAATATTACTTAGCCCGTTTAAAAAGAATTCAAACACCATGGCTCCTGTATTAATAAAGAAATTGAATGAATTGAATATTGTTTTATAGACTGAATCTAAAAATACCAATGAATATTTCCCTCTTGAAACTTTTTATACCATTATTAAATAAACTAAAATGGAAACGACAACAATAAATACTAAAACAAAATGGAATATCGATGTGGATCACAGTGAGATTGGCTTTAAGGTCAAGCACCTTATGGTAGCCAATGTCAGGGGAAGATTTAAAGAATTTGATGGTAGTATTTACACAACGGACGAAGATTTTCTGAGTGCTGAAATTGATTTTTGGATCAATCCCGCATCGATCACTACTGCGAATGAAAATCGAGATGCCCATTTAAGAAGTGCCGATTTTTTTCATGTGGAAGAGTTTAAAGAAATCAATTTCACTGGGAATACTTTTGAGAACCTTGGTGAAGATAGATATGTATTGTATGGCGATCTAGTCATGAGGGGAATTAGAAAGCAGATTAGGTTAGATGTTGAGTTTCATGGAGTGATAAAAGATCCCTGGGGAAATCACAAAGCATTATTCAACATTACAGGAAAAATAAATCGTAAAGATTGGGGATTGAACTGGAATGCTGCATTAGAAACAGGGGGTGTTTTAGTAAGTGAAGACGTCTGGATCAATTGCGAAGTGCAATTTATGAAAGAATCATAAACTTCAATTCGCTGCACGCTCCGTAAATGTAAACACAGTCAACTTTCCGGATCACTCCGATCTTTTTTTGGATCGCCATCGGTTCATTTATTATAAAATCATAAGCCCAAAAATGAAAATGGTTTTCAATATTTCTGCGACAATGAAACATTGCCAGCGGTTATTGGCTTATAAGCAAAAATTACTTTTACATGTGTTCCTTCATTAGTTTCAATGCTGAAACTTCCTCCCTGATCATCGGTAAGTCCATGCAGCAGTTCCATTCCGGGCCTCGCATCTGAAATAGATTTTCCAAAATTGGCCTAACTTCATTTTGGATTAATGTCCGAAACGATTATCAACCAACAAGCTTGTTACTACCAAGCAAATAATGATATGAAAAATGCGGGGACTGAAGGAAAGTCAAATCAGCGGAAAACATCCACTGACGATTTGCAAGAGCATTTTCATATCCTGCAACATCAGGTTGAAAACTACAAAAGGGAAAATGACATCTTGCTTGCATTGAGCAACGATCTTACTAAGGTTAGGGAGAAGAACGATCTTATAAAGGTTTTTTCGTCCAGGCTTAGAAGCTATTTTGAATTTACACATGCTGTCATTTCCCTCATCGAAGAAGGGAACAACGTTTATTTCCCCTTCTTACTTGACAAAGAAACACATCCTTTCAAAGAACATCCTCTTTTCAATGAAGTACTGGCTAAAAAATATTCACTGGATGATCCGTTAATACGACGATTGAGTTTTTTGGGAGAACAAATATTGATACGGTTGGAAGATATAATAAATGAACCGGATCTGCCATTGTATGTTCACCTTCATCATAAAAGCGGGATCAGATATGCGCTTATAACTCCATTGAGAAACAAGATGAAATTAATCGGGTTTGTCTATATTTCCTCAGCCCAACCTAACATATTTACCGAAGAGTTTAAGCATATTTTGCGTGGAATTGCGCCACATTTATCGAATGCAGTTACCAACATTATTATTAATGAGGAAATATTACAAAAAGATAAAGACAAATCATTCCTGGTTGAATTCAGTCACGACATCGCCTCCGCAAGAACCAAAAATGAGTTGAGCCTGTCTATTCATAAGTCACTGAAAAAGCTGGCGGAAATTAAAGCCTACTTTATACGTACGATAAATGATGACGGAATTACACTTAGTTCATTCATGCATGATGAGGAAGTGTATTACAAAAATGATCCTCTGTTTAAACAATTGCTCAAAACAAAAATTAAAAGAAATGAAGGATTGACAGGACGGGTACTAAAAGGAGATGTGCCGGTATTATTAGATTTCGAAGAGGAGATCAAACAAGGCAACTCCGATCCTTATATTGAATTCTGGAAAGAGCTTGGCCCACAAAGATCCGCCTTTCAAAAAATAACCGGCGTACCCCTCCGCGTAGGTGAAAAAGAATTGGGTGTTTTGTGGGTTATCACGGAACATATAAACATCACGTTGCTGGATGGTATCAGTGCACAGGTGGCTGTTGCAATTGCTAATATCCGGAACAACGAAGAAATTGCCCAACGTGAAGCAGAAAAATCAATACTACTTTCCCTCAGTGATGAAATTGCTGCGATGCGAAGCAGAGAAGATTTGTTACATGTAGTAAATACAAGAATCAAAACCTTGTTTTTGGTTGAAGAATTCGGCATTGCACAGATCAATGAAGGAGGAACCACCTACAGCACTTTTGTATTGGACGTAAGCGATCATCAAAAAAGGGACGCAGATTTTAAACCAGTGACTACAGCAACTTATGAAGTTAGCGACCCATTATTCAGTAGCCTCATGCGTTCAGAAGATCCTATAATGTTAGATGTGCATCGACTGGCAAAAATGCCAGGGATGCCTGCGTATGTAAACTTTTGGAAGAAAACAGGATTGATGTTGATATTAGGTATGCGATTGCGTGTTGGAGGTAAAAATGTAGGATGTGTTTTTTTACATGTTGATCCCAACAGTGCCGGTGACATCAAAATGAATTTGTTAAAAGCTGTTTGCTCGCATCTATCGGTAGCTATTTCCAATATTATAGCTAATGAACAGATTTATAAAAAGCAGACAGAACAAGGCTTTCTGCTGGATTTTAGTCATAATATAACGAGGATAAGAACAAAGCAGGATCTGCAGGACGCCATTTTTACTGTATTAGATAAAACGATGAAGACGAAACTGGCCATGATCAGGGTAATAGAAGATGATGGCATACATATGGTTCCATTTATGTTTGACAAGACATTATTTGAAAAAGCAAATACAAAAATAGATTTTGATAAACTGGCAGGAGATCGCATCACTATCGAAGAAACTTATACAGCACAGGTGCTGGCGAGCCCAGATGGTGTAGTGTTTAACGTAGACGAAGAATTAAAAAGCGGTAACTCTTATGCCAAATTATGGAAAACAACTGGACTGAGAAATATGTATGGCTTGCCACTGCGTGTGGGCGACAAAAATATAGGTACAATCTGGTTGATGGCAGACCGCCTGAGTCCTTTGCTGTTGAAAGGAATATGTGCTCAAATCTCAATTGCTATTGCTAATATACAAGCGAATGAAAAAGTATTAGCGTTTAAAAAACAACTTGAATTTGAAAATGATTATTTGAAAGAGCAGATCAAAACCATTTATAATTTTTCAGAGATCATTGGGGATTCTGATTCGATGCAAAAAGTATATCGGCTAATGTCATTGGTAGCAGATTCTAATACCACCATATTGGTACTGGGAGAAACAGGTACTGGTAAGGAGCTGATCGCAAGAGCTCTTCATAATGCATCTCCAAAAAAAGACAAGCTGATGGTAAAAGTGAATTGTGCTGCTCTGCCTGCCAATCTTATCGAAAGTGAATTGTTTGGTCATGAACGTGGCGCATTTACCGGGGCTATTGAAAGGCGCATTGGTAAATTTGAATTGGCAAATAATAGTACTCTCTTCCTTGACGAAATCGGCGAATTACCTCATGAAGCACAAGCAAAATTGTTGCGTGTAATACAAGAAAGAGAATTGGAACGGATAGGAGGTAAACAAATTATAAAAATCGATACAAGATTGATTGCAGCTACAAACAGGAACCTTGAAGAAGAAGTAAAAGCAGGTCGCTTTCGTGCAGATCTTTATTTCCGTTTGAATGTATTTCCAATTACGCTGCCCCCATTGCGGGACAGATCGGAAGATATCGAACCACTTACTCATTTTTTTATTCAAAAGTATAGCAGGAATACTGGTCGCAAGATCAAGAAGGTTGTGCCGAGAGTTATACAACAATTGCGCAGCTATACCTGGCCGGGTAATGTAAGAGAGTTGGAGCATTTAATAGAGCGTAGCATATTACTGACGACCGACGGAGTATTAGATGACATATATATACCACAGAATACTGATGCAGAAAAACAAGAACAAGCATATCTTTTAAACCGGTCGTTGGAGGAAGTTGAACGCAGTTATATTATTCAAATATTGAAACGTTGTGCCGGTAAAATTTCAGGCCCGGGTAGTGCTGCTGAAATATTGAAGATCCCGGGCAATACTTTACATTCTAAATTAAAGAAACTAGGCATCAACAAAAGCGATTATTTTTCATCAGGCAGTCTCAATTGAGTTATACATTTCTCCCCTCTATATAGTGAAACAAGTAGTGCTTTCACGAAATGCAGTGAAATTTTTTATGCTGTAAATAGTCTCCGAATTGATCATCAATGATTTGATGAATTGGCATTTGGTTGGTCTCTTATGCCAAACACAATTACAATTAAAAAAAACAAATTATGAAGATCGTAGTCATCGGAGGCACTGGCCTGATCGGAACCAAAGTTGTTAATCTTCTTCGCCAGCAAGGACATGAAGTTACCGCTGCGTCTCCTAACACAGGTATCAATACTATTACTGGTGAAGGCTTGGCAGAAGCTATGAACAATACAGATATTGTTATTGATCTTGCTAATTCTCCTTCATTTGAAGAAAAAGCAGTGATGGAATTCTTCCAGACATCAGGGCGAAATTTATTAGCAGCGGAAATAAATGCCGGCGTTAAACATCATGTTGCATTATCGATTGTTGGTGTTGATATCATGCAAAACATTCCTTACATGCGGGCTAAAAAAGTTCAGGAAGATCTGATCAAAAGATCAGGAGTCCCTTATACAATCATTCGCAGTACACAGTTTCTTGAATTCATTGCTGGCATTGCCAATCAGGCTACAGAAGGGAACGAAGTACATCTTTCTGATGTACAATTTCAACCAATCGCTGCTGATGATGTAGCTTCTTTCGTAGCCAAATATGCACTGGCATTGCCGATCAATAATAAAATAGAAATAGCCGGCCCAGAACGTTTTGATATGTATGAGATCGTTGCACGATATCTGCAACATTCAGGTGATTCACGCAAAGTAATACCTAATGGTAAACCAGCATATTTTGGCGGAGAGGTTTCTCAAACTGCTTTAGTACCAGCCGGCGAAGCAAGGTTAGGATCCATCAATTTTGAAAAATGGTGGAGCAAGCAATTACAAAAAGTCTAACAGTAAGTAATCTGCCATCTGTTGAAACGAAGACGACAGGTGACAGTTTACTGAGGCGGTTGTAACGGGAATGCACTTTCCATCTGTTCGTGCATCAGGATATCCCTACGTCGGCGTATGATCCCT
>DASTZB010000555.1:0-14823 GCA_035764525.1 Chitinophagaceae bacterium
ATAATCGGATTGCATCTCATTGGTCAGTTGGTGCAAGCTGGAATCTTCATCACGAAAAATTTTTCCATGAAAGTAAGTTTTTGAATCAACTGCGGATAAGAGCAAGCGTTGGTACTGCAGGCAGCCAGTATTATCAATCTTATTTGGGAAAAACAAATTATAACTATTATACAGACAGACAATATATACAAGCCGGAAGCAATTTTGGCACCAGAGGCATTGGGTTAGGAGCTTTCTTAACAAGTTTTGCTAATGATAGCCTGCGGGCACCTGAAACAAAGAAAGCGAATATTGGCTTAGATGCAGTGTTATTGCAAGACAGGTTGGCGATCCGTGTTGATGTTTACCGGAATAATACAAAGAATCTGGTTTTGCCAACTGTTTCCCCAACTTCAACCGGTTTTTCAAATTTCACTTACTATAATAATCTTGGGGGAGTTCAAAATGAGGGAATTGAATTTGATCTGAATTACTCCATCATACAAAACGCTAAGAAAGGAATCAACTGGTCGATCAGGGTCAATGGGATTCATAACCAGGATCGGATAACTGCCATATCAGGTTATATAGAGAAGTTGAACAATGCAAATGATGCAATGACAACAGATCAAACAAGGCCTCAGCCAAAGTATGTTATCGATCATTCATTCAACACGATTTGGGCAGTTAAATCATTAGGGATCGATCCTGCAACAGGTAAGGAAAAGTTCCTTGCACCAAACGGAACGGAAACATTTACATGGGATGCAGCATATAAAGTAGGTGCAGGTAACCTTTCACCCGATTGGTTAGGTTCATTTGGTACAGCTGTAAGTATAAAAAATATTTCAGCAAGTATTTATTTCAATTACCAATTTGGCGGCCAGTTTTATAACCAAACATTGGCAGACAAATTGGAGAATGCTGATCTTACTTATAACGTAGACAGTCGTGCTGCCAGCAACAGGTGGTCGCAACCGGGTGACAATGCCTTGTACAAAAAATTATCTGCAAACGGGTTATTGACCTCGCCAACTTATTCTACAACAAGATTTATTGAAGACAATGATTTTATTAACTGTTCTGCTATTTCGATTGATTATAGCTTATCGCAAAACATTGCTCAGAAGATCAAAGCAAAAAATATAAAACTTGGTTTAATGGCCAATAATGTTTTCAGATCCGGCTCTATGAATGCCGAAAGAGGAATTTATTACCCTTTTCAGCGTATGTATTCATTTTCTATCACAGCAGGTTTTTAATGTTTAAAAGTATAGACATGTATAAGAAAAAGTTTAGAATTTATTTACTGGTTGCTTCGGTGATCATGCTTTCTTTTACTGGTTGCAAAAAATGGCTGGATACTGATGCGCCACTGCAAGTTGACCAGAATACTGTTTATTCTAATGAGCAGGGTTTCCGTGATGTGTTGAATGGAGTATATCTGCAAATGGGAAGCAGAAGCCTGTATGGAAGAGACCTGACTTTTGGATTATTATCTGTGCTCGGCAGAAGTTATGATACAACGATCAGTCCTGCTATTGGTAATTTATATTATGAAGGTGCCCGGTATAATTTCCAGGATGCATCTGTTAAAGCTGTTTTCAAAAATGTTTGGGATAGCCTTTATCAATGTGTTGGCAACCTGAATAATCTTCTAACAAACATAGAAAGCAAACAAAATGTTTTTACAGGAAATAATTATAATACGATCAAAGGCGAGGCATTAGCTCTCCGAGCATTTATTCATTTTGATCTGTTGAGAATGTTTGCGCCCTCACCGGCTGCAGCAGGAACAAATACGCTTGCGATCCCTTATGTAACGACATTGAGTCCTTATGCAACACCAGTTTCAACAACTGGAGCAGTGATTGATCTGTGTCTTACTGATCTGCAAAATTCTTTAACGCTATTAAGCAATGCAGACCTGGCAACGTCAAAGATGACTTATTGGGGAGTGAAAGGTTTGCTAGCCCGCATTTATTTATACAAAGGTGATCTTAGCAATGCACAGTCAAATGCGTTAGCAGTTATCAATAGCAACAAATTTCCGTTGACAAATGATGCGACTTTTACAGTTAGTGAACTGATGTATGCCAAAGAACATTTATTTTCAATCTATAGTTATTTGGTAATTTCAAACGGGTACTATAAGTCTGTATTAAATTCGAATCCACCCCTTGGTTTTTCGAGAAACAACCAGATAGCACTATTTGCGACCGGAAGCGGAGCAACGTCAACTGATAGAAGAAATTCTTTTCTGGACCCGGCAACAGGTGCGGGTTCGGGGACTCTCGCCAATAATTATTCACCGAGAAAGTTTTATCAAACAAATGCGAATGTGTTGCCAATGATCCGCATGACCGAGATGTATTACATAGCTGCAGAATGTGCTACCGCTAATCTTGATTCACTAAGTGCAACAAACTGGATGGATACTGTTAGAGTTCACCGCGGCCTCGCTAAATACACATTGGCTGCTTTGAAAAGAGACAGTCTGAACGTGGAGATCGCAAAAGAGTATCAAAAAGAATTTATGGGAGAGGGCCAGGTATTCTATTTCTATAAAAGAAAGAACCTGCTATTTTCAGCATTGCCATATACAAGGGTTCCTGTTGTTTCCAACGCATCCTATGTCTTTATTAAACCAGAATTATAAAAGTATTGAAAATACGAAGAGCAATTATTATGAACCATTTCAACAACATATTTAAAAGTAAGCAAGACGTTTTATCGTTTTTGAGAACCGGCTTGTTGTTCCTTGCTTTTCTTTTTGCTGCCACTGCAATTTCTGCACAGGTGAAAACAATTGCTGTGGTAACCGGTAGTGTGAAGAATGAATCAGGTGAACCTTTAACTGGTGCAACGATCACTGTGCAGGGTACAAAGATCATTGGAACCAGTAAAAAAGATGGAACGTTTGAATTAAAGAATGTACCAGAGGAAGCGACATTGCAAATCACTTATGTAGGCCATGTTGCTTCTACTATAAAATTAAAACCCGGTCAAAATGATGTATCAATAAAAATGAGTCCGGCAACGGCAACGCTGTCGGAAGTTGTTGTAAATAATGGTTTATATAAAAGACCGACAGGAAACTTTACCGGCGCTTCAAAATCATATAGTGGTGAACAATTAAAAACAGTAAATCCAACCAATGTAATTCAGGCTTTGGCCATATTAGAGCCTTCTGTTCGTATTGAAGAAAATAATGCTTTAGGAAGCGACCCAAATCAATTACCTCAATTACAGGTAAGAGGTCAGAACAATCTTCCTGTGATCACGCAAGGCAATGCGAATGCGACAGCCACTCCTGTTTCAAACGGAGACATCATGGCGAGTTATTTATTGAATCCTAATCAGCCACTGATCATATTAGATGGTTTTCAATCAACATTGCAGACCATTTATGATATGGACATTAACAGGATCGCCAGCATCACTGTTTTAAAAGATGCAGCAGCTACAACTGCTTATGGTTCCAAAGCTGCCAACGGTGTAATTGTGGTGGAAACAAAACAACCTACTGTCGGGAGAACACAAGTGACTTATGCTTTTAATATTGGAGTGGATGTTCCAGACCTTACATCTTATCATTTATTGGACGCAAATGGATTGCTGGAAGCGCAACGCCTTTCCGGGGTTTACTCTGATCCTACTAATCACTATAATGATCTTGCTTTGAAACAGTGGTATGATTATCGTTTATACCAGGCGCAAAGTGGTGTGAATACATACTGGCTTTCTCAACCTGTTCGTACAGGGGTGAGCACTAACCATAGCCTGAGTGTCAGCGGAGGATCAAGAGCTATCAGGTACACACTTGGATTGAATTATAATAATGGTGTTGGAGTAATGAAAGGATCTGGTCGTGACCGGTACGGATTAAATTATAGCCTTTATTACAATACAAAAGATATCCGCCTCTCTAATACTACATCCGTCAGTTATGCCCGTGCAAACAATACTCCATGGGGTAGTTATGGCCAATACGCCAGCCAGTTTCCTTTTTTTAAACCTTATGACTCTGCCGGCAATGTTGTAAAAATATTTGAACCCAATTATACGACACTTGGATTTTTAAATCCGGCGCCCGAGGGTCAATTTACCAATTCTGCCTATAACGCACAATTGGAAATGAAAGACTATTCATATTATACTTCTTTTACTAACAATACAAATTTTGAATGGACGATCAATCCAAATTTGCGGACAAGAGCAGCTATCAGTTTTTCTAATAATCTTCCTGGTTCAGAACAGTTTTATCCTGCCGATCATACCATTTTTGCAGCTGCAGTTACAAGTGGATTTACCGATTTTGGAACATACAGTCAAACACGTGGAAGAAATAGTGTGATTGATGGTCGCTTAAGCGTTGATTACAACAAGAAATTTGGTAACCAAACTATCATGACAACTGCCGGTTTCCAGGCGCAGGAAACAAATAGCAGTTCGACAACGATCAGGGTATCAGGATTACCTAATGATTATCTTGACCAGTTAGGCATGGCGAATGGTTATGGAACGATCACGAAGCCTAATTCAGGTAAAAATATAACCCGTACTATTTCGACTTATGCAAGTGTCAGCTATAATTATGCAGACAGGTATACAGCAGAAATAACAGTGAATGCAAGCGGTTCTTCTCAGTTTGGTAGCAATAACAGGTTAGCGCCTTTTTGGGGAGGTGGCGTTGCGTGGAATGTTGATAAAGAGAAATTCTTTAATAAGAATGCTGTCATTCAGCAATTGCGTCTCAGGGCTACCACCGGGATCACGGGCAATCAGAATTTTGCGGCACATATGTCACAACCTTCCTTCCAGTACAACATAATAAATAATTACCGGCTCCAATTAGGTGCGACATTACAAGGCTATGCAAACCCTGATCTGAAATGGCAACAAACTGTAAAAAATAATTTCGGCCTTACAGCAGGTTTATTCAATGGTAAATTGAATGTAGGTGTTGATTACTTTGTTGAAACCACTGATAATCTCATTTTACCATTGGATGTAGCTCCGTCCACAGGATTTGTCAACTATCAGGACAACCTTGGTGCTACAAAAAACACAGGTTACGAAATAAGTCTTTCTTCCGCTATCATCAACAACCGTAAAAAGAATATTTTCTGGACGTTAATGTTCAATGCAGGACATTATGATAATGTGATTACAAAACTTTCGCCGGCTATTGATGCGCTGAATAAAGCCAATAACAGCGACCCTAAACAACCGAAACCCTTACCACGATTTGTGGTAGGACAATCCGTGAGCAGGATATGGGCCGTGAAATCATTGGGAATAGATCCTGCAACAGGAAAAGAAGTATTTGTAAAATTGGATGGAACAAAAACATTCACCTGGGATCCGAATGATAAAATACCATGTGGCGATGCTACTGCTACCTTGAAAGGAATGATCGGTTCTAATTTCTCATACAAAGGATTTTTATTCAATATCAATTTAAGTTTCCAATGGGGTGGACAGATGTACAATCAAACCCTTGTTGACAAAATTGAAAATGTAAACCTCCTTTCGACAAATGCAGATGAAAGAGTGTTGACTGAAAGATGGAAACAACCCGGCGATGTTGCTTCGTTTAAATCATTGGTTGCAAACGGAGGTTTACAGTTCACAAATGCAACATCACGGTTTGTGCAGGATGATGATTACCTGCAGGCCTCCAGCATTTCCGTTGGTTATACGTTCCCATCAAATCTTGAGTGGGTACGTAAAATGAAATTGTCGACACCAAGAATATTTATCACGCAGAATAATGTATTCCGGTTCGGTACTATAAAAACAGAGAGAGGAACTAACTATCCTTTTGCAAGAACATTCAATTTCGGCTTATCAACTACTTTTTAAAAAATGAATATGAGCAATAATCAATATAAAAAACATTTTGCACTGACCAATGGTTATATACCTGTAATAGTGCTGATGATACTGATTATGTTAACAACAGGATGCAAGAAATTCCTTGATGTTCCGCCTAAAGACAAAGTTCCGCAGTCTACACTTTTTAATGATCAGCAGGGATTTAAAGATGCGTTGATCGGTGTTTATCTTGGAATGGATAAACCAACAAACGGCGCCAACTACGGTTTATATACAACCGACCTTTCAATGGGAATGTTGTCTACGCTGGCTTATCATTATGATAATGCAACAACAGCAACGAACTCAGGAGGGTTTTATATTAACGTCGCTCTTTATGCTTATTCTTATCCAACGGTAAAACAGGAAATAGACGGTATCTGGGGAGCCATGTATAGCAACATTGCAAACCTGAATAATATACTTACACAAATAGATGATAAGAAAGCTGTCTTTACCGGGGATAATTTCAATCGTGTTAAAGGAGAATCGATCGCATTAAGAGCCCTGTTTCATTTTGATCTTGCAAGGATGTTTGGTAAATCCCATTTAACAGGTGCTAATGAAAAGGCAATACCTTATGTAACGCAGTTTACAGTAAGGCCAACTCCTTTTTCAACTTTGAATGCAGTTCTTGATTCATGTATAATGGATCTGCAGGCAGCAAAAGAATTATTGGGAAATACGGATACTTCGTCTGTTTTAAAAGCAGTTGATGATCCATTCACCTCGTACACACAAAATCATTTGAACTATTGGGCTGTGCAGGCTTTGCTGGCAAGAGTGTATTTGTACAAGGGTGATTTTGATAATGCCGATAAATATGCAAAGGCTGTGATCGGCAGTAATAAGTTTCCATTGATCACATCAAATGTTGCTGCCGCTACCAATATTATAAGAGACAGGACATTTGCACAGGAGCATCTTTTCTCCGTGTATTCATCCAATATTAAGAATTATAATGAAAACGTGTTCAATGTAACCACGGGGTTGCGTTTAACAACGGCCGGACCTGCAGGTAAAGATGCAGTGTATAAGACAGGCAGCGGCAATGCAAATGATTATCGTTATAATTCGTGGTTTGAGATTGCGGGTTCGTCGAATATTCCATCCAAATTTTATCAGGACAATAACCTGCCTTATGAATTACAGGGAATTGTACCCGTGGTAAGAGTTTCTGAAATGTATTATGTGGCAGCTGAATGTGCAAATAATAAATCAGACATCAATGGCGGCGTTTCATTATTGAATAATGTAAGGCAGGCACGTGGCCTGAATGCATTGAACGCAGGAGGGATCACCAGTACAGATAGCTTATCTACTGAGATCATGAGGGAATACCGGAAGGAATTCATACAGGAGGGACAGGCTTGGTTTTATTATAAAAGATTCAATAAAAACCTCAACCAGGTCACATCAACTACAGCGATCATACCAGCTGACGTTTATGTATTCCCGATACCCGATAAAGAAAAAGAATATAATCATTGATCAAAATAATAATGTTAAAAAAATAACATGAAAAAAGGAATTGTTTATACCATCTTATTTGCTTGCATGCTTCCGTTCATCGGATGTAAAGAAGATGTACCAACACTTTTTGCAGAACCTGACGGAATTTATTTCTCAGCATCATCTGACAGTGTTTCTTACACTTTTGCAAAATATCCAAATCGCACAAAAGATACACTTAGGCTGCCTGTCACAGTTTTAGGGAAACCTGCAGGTACAAACAGAACAATCACTGTTGAAAAAGTGACTGCTAATGATGTGAATGGGGTGGAAGGCGTTCACTACAAATTGCTAGGGCCTTATACAATGTCCGCCAACAAGGTTTCTACCACGATCCCTGTTGTTATTTACAGAACTCCTGATATGGATAGCCTGACGATAACTTTTGTACTCCAGTTAAAAGCGAATGAAAGTTTTCAATCAGGCATTTCATCAAAGACATCGCTTAAAATAAAAGTCGGGTACCTTCAAAAACCGCCAACTTGGGGAGAGTATATCAGTACGCAATGGTGGGCCGGTTATAGAGACAACTTCGGTACATGGACAAAAACAAAATATAAACTGATACTGGATGCGCTATATGATCCGGTAAGTGATACAACCGTAACAGAATTCCCATATGGTGCGTTGGGGGTCCCACCGACAAGCTATCCCCAGTACCGGCAAATAGTGAAGAATTATATCCGGACAAATTATCCCGGGAACTATCCCCCTTACGTTGGTGCAAGTTTAAAAGACCCCGATCAAAACAATAATCCAATACAGGTGGGACCAGCTAACTATTAAATAAAGTTTCTAGAAAAAATGAACATGAAAAAAACTCTTCAATATGTTATTCTCCCTTTGGTGATCGTACTAGCTTTTTATGCATGTAAAAAAGACCTGGGAAATTATGATTATGACCCGGCAAATATCATTACGATCACAACGGATATGGCTAACGTGGATCCAACGGTTGTGGTTACCAATGATTCTATCATTGTGAAACAAAATGACAGCCTGAAGGTGAATATACTTTTATCACAAACAAAACCTTCCAATGACCTGTCATTTGAATGGATGATCATTCAAAGAGAAGCTGCTAATGGAAATCCGCCTCAGTTTATCGTTGGGAATGCACAACAATTAAGAACAAAGATCACTCTGTCGCCCGGTCTTTATAAGCTGGTTGTAAGATTAACAGATAAAACAACGGGTGTTTCATTTTATAAATTTTACCAGTTGAATGTTGACACTCAACCATGGGGCGGAGAAGGATGGGTGGTATTGCAGGATCAGACCTCTCAGGGAGGCAACGACATTTCCATCATAACCAGCCGCGACGGTGTGTTACCGGCAACTGTTTATTCCAACTTGTATTCAGTCGCAAACGGTCATAAACTTCCTGCAGGAACCAATAATATGGCCATCATGAATTATCTTAACACGCTTGGCATTCAGAAGGTTGCCTTTTTTTATCCTAATGGTGGCATCCAGGTGCGATCAACCGATTACCTGGATTCCAATACGCATAATGGTTGGTTTCTTTATCCCCAACCTGTTGTCAATATTCAGAATAATGGTGTGTTTCCCGCTACAGGACAGAATGAATATGTAATCAACAATGGTCAGTTTTCTATACAACAGGTAAATTCCACGTCCATAAAAAGCCCGCCTATTAAATTCGGTGCTCCATTTTTGGGTACATGGCCTGAAGTAAGTTCATCCTTGATTGTGGGTAACGCTGATGGTACGTTTACACTTTTTGATAAGAGCAACCGTTGCTTTTTTACCCTGTGGAATAATAATGGATTGACATTAGTTCCAACTTCCAGGGTGGATGCACCTAATGCCCATTACAACGATTATTCTGGTGCCGGTGGCGCTGCCAACCTAAGCGCTACAGGTAAAGGGTTTGATCTAAACA
The DNA here is from genome assembly GCA_035764525.1 of Chitinophagaceae bacterium. Taxonomy (GTDB): domain Bacteria; phylum Bacteroidota; class Bacteroidia; order Chitinophagales; family Chitinophagaceae; genus VBAS01. Next base: position 9,278 of record DASTZB010000555.1, read on the forward strand.
GAATTGGACGTGATCTGATCTATTCCGAAAATGTAACACCTATGACGGGTACCATTTCTTACGACTGTATTTTTAGAAATACTAACGGAGACTCCACGTTTATGTACCAGATGCCAGGCGCTTTTGCAGGAGCAAACGGAGGATATGCGAATAATTTTATTACCGGCCGGTTTTTCTTAAGTGAAGCCAAAGTTCCCGGAATTAATACGGCTTCTATTTTTGCAATGCCCACATTTTTATCAATATCCGCAACGAGCTATGGTGTTTTTTACTACGTACACGGAACGAATAAGAACCAAATCTATATATGTTCTCCTTCTTATACGGGAACATTGCCTGCTACCACTACATCCAGTTTAGGGTATAGCTTCCCTGCCGGAACGATCATCAAAACAATGAAGGTTTTCAAATCAGGATATACAACAGCCCCAGCAACTGAAAGCAAAGTGCTTGTTGTAGCAACCGATGAAACAGCAAGTGGTGGTGGACACAAAGTTCACTTCCTGAATCTTTCGGCAACTGGTACAATTAACAGTACACCTGCAGCTGTCTATGCAGGGTTTGATAAAATTGTAGACATTGCATTTAAGAAAGGATTAGGGCTATAAAAAAATTCCAATTTCCGACTGGGCGCCTGTTTGATAAAACAAACAGGCGTTTCCTTTTTTACCCAGGAAATGGTCATTCCGTTGAAGAATTTGGTCAAATGCTTTTTATAGTTGGTACAATGCGCTGAAAATCCGGGGATAGGGGTTGTAGTTTTAATGCCTGAAATTCAAAAAAAGTAATCTCGAATAAAATGAACAAAATGAATTTGAAAAATGCACTGGCAGCCCTGGTTTTTGGAATGGTTGCCGGTTCGGTTTTTGGCCAGGATACCACGACAGTTAAAAAACCTGAGCAGTCTAAAATAAGATCTTACAGTGACGTGATCACAGCAAAAGCCGTGAGCAAGCCTGGTTTGTTTACTACTCACAAGGTAGATGACAAATATTATTTTGAGATACCAGATTCTCTATTGGAAAGAGAAATTTTATTTACAACACGCTTATCAAAAGTTGCTACTGGAAGCCCTGCTTATGGCGGCGAGGTGGTAAACAATATTATCGTTTCTTTTGAAAAAGCTGCTGATAACAAACTCTTTCTTCGTGCCAGTACAAACGTAGCAATTGCAGATGCTGACCAGGCCATAGCAAAGGCTGTACGCAATTCAAATATCAATCCCATTATAATGTTGATGGATGTAAAGGCACGCAACAAATCAAATGATGGTTCGGTAGTAGATGTAACTGATTTTATTCTTAAAGACAATAATGTTACAGGTTTCGCTCCTGCAGCCAAAAAGATCATGGGATTGACTAACCCAGCTGCCGATCGTTCCTATATACTTTCAGTAAATGCATTTCAGCAAAATATCGAGATCAAAACGGTTAAAACATTTGCAATGGGAGCAGCTGCACAACCCAACTCAACCGAGGGAGGAAGCGATGTTGGTAGCCCATCACCAAGTGCCGGTGTGACAATGGAGATCAGTAATTCAATTATGTTGTTACCCAAACAACAAATGTCTGCCCGTCATGCTGATCCCCGGGTAGGTTTCTATTCAGAAAACTATAAAGTGTTTTCAGATGATCAGCAAAAAGTTGAAGAGAAAAATTTCATTGTTCGTCAACGTCTCGAGCCTAAAAAAGAAGACATTGAAAAATATAAAAGAGGAGAACTGGTAGAACCAAAAGAACCAATTGTGTATTATGTTGATCCTGCTACACCGAAGCAATGGAGACCTTATATTATTGCCGGTATCAACGATTGGAACGAAGCTTTTAAATCCGCAGGGTTTAAAAATGCCATCATCGGGAAAGAGTGGCCTGAGAATGACACTACGATGTGCATCGAAGATGCCCGCTGCAAAGTTGTTCGGTATTTTCCTTCCGGCCAGTCTTTTTCTTCTGCTCCACGCATTTATGATCCACGCAGTGGTGAAATAATGCAAACTTATATTGGATGGTCACATAACAATTTAAAGAGTTTGCATGATTGGTATTTTGTACAGGCTGCTGCAGTTGATCCCCGTGCAAGAAGCATGAAGTTCAGTGATGAATTGATGGGTGCTTTGATTTGTGCAGATATCAGTAGGCAGGTAGGTTATTCACTGGGATTAAAAGCTAACCTCGCTGCAAGTAGCGTTGTGCCTACAGAAAAACTTCGTGATAAAAATTGGGTAGAAGCAAATGGCTATTCCGCTTCAATAATGGATTTTATCCATTACAATTATGTTGCGCAACCAGGCGATAACATTTCTTCAAATGGATTGATCCCAAAGATCGGCGAATATGATAAATGGGCGATCAAATATGGGTATACTTATACGGGCAATACAGATTTTAATAAAGAAAAATCTGAAGTATTGGGCTGGATCACAAAAGCACAAACAAATAATCCAACACTGAGATTTGGTTCAGATAGCGGTCCCAATCCAAATGACCCGGTTGATCCCAGTGCCCAAACAGAAGATTTGGGAAACAACACTATTAAATCAGCCGAATATGGTTTGAACAATCTGAAGATCGTTACAGCTAATCTTTTAAAATGGACAAGGGAAGATATGGACATGTACGACAATGCAGCGGGTATGTATGAGAATGTGATGGATTGGTGGAGCATGTTGACACGCCATGTGTATTCACAGGTAGGTGGTATCCGCGAGAACCTGAAAACAGTTGAGCAATCCGGTGATGTGTATACACCTGTTCCAAAAGAAATGCAGAAGCAAGCTGTTGCTTTTTTGAATAAAGAAGTGTTCCAGGCTCCCACATGGTTAGTTGATGCTGAGCTGCTGAATAAATTCAGCAAGCCGGCAAAAAGAGAAAGAATGCAAAGGCTGCAGGAGAATGCAATGTTTTACATATTGAACTCTGCACGTCTTTACAGAATGTACACCGAATCTATGCGCTATAGTAAAGAGCAGGTTTATACAATCGATGAGTTGCTGACAGATATAAGCAAAGGATTGTGGAGTGAACTAAGATCAGCGCAACCTCTGATAAATGCAAACAGGAGAGCACTGCAAAAATCATGGCTCGAAAATCTAAACAATGTATTGAAAGATGCTGCCACAGCGCCACAACCAGGTTCAATTGCTCCTGACTTAACAACGACAGATATTCCTGCAATTGTACGTTCACAAATGAATGAAGTTTTGCAGTTGTGTAAGTCAGCCGATACACGTTGCAAGGATCCGATGACGAAAGCGCATTTGCAATATATTCAGGCAAGGATCAAAAAATCTTTGAACATCGATCAAAAATAATTCTGACAGTTACCTTTTGTACTGATAAAATAAATAGAATGACACGTATATCTCTCTTCATATTATTAATGGTTGCAGCTGTATCAACAATAGCACAGGAAAAGACGCCTATGCAAACAATGAAACCAGATTCCGATAAGAATAAAGCCTATCGTGATATTGTAACTGAAAAAACGATCAGTAAAAAAGGATTGTTTACAATCCATCAAACTGGCGATAATTATTTTTTCGAAATTCCTGATTCATTATTGGGCCGCGAGTTGCTTCTTACTACCTGGTTGGTGAAAGTGCCCGGAGGCAGTCCAAAATTTGGCGGTGAAATAATGAATACTAAAACAATTGTTTTTGACAAGTATAGAGATAATAAAATTGGTTTGTCGGTCGTAACGTCCATCAGCCAATCGGATACGGCGAATGTTATTTCAAAAGCAGTAAAGAATTCTAATCTTAACTCGGTGGGTTTTGTGTATGATATAAAGGCCCGGGGTCCCGAAGGAAGATCATCAGTAATAGATGTAAGTGATTTGCTGCAGAAAGAAAATTCATTAACGATACTCAGCCCTGAAGTAAAGAGCAAAATGGCCCTTTCAGCAGTTGCTCCTGATCGCAGTTATGTAAAGAGTGTTGCTTCTTATCCTATTAATATGGAGATAAAGATGCTGCGCACATATACTGCATCACCTGCACCTCAAAAACCTTTGCCTGGTCAGCCGGTAGCCGCACCACTTGAAGCAGCAAAAATAGGCGGCGCAGTTACACTGGAGATCTCTACATCTATTTTATTGATGCCAGAGAAACCAATGACTCCCCGTCGCTTTGATGGAAGGGTTGGTTATTTCGCAAATGGTTTTTATGAATTTTCAGATGATCAGCAAAAAGTAGATCCAAAGATTTTTATCATTCGCTACAGGTTGGAACCAAAAGCGGAGGATATGGAAAAATATAAAAGAGGAGAATTGGTAGAACCGAAAGTTCCTATCGTTTATTATGTTGATCCCGCTACGCCCAAACAATGGCGTTCTTATATCATTGCTGGTATCAACGATTGGAACGAAGCTTTTAAAGCCGCTGGTTTTAAAAATGCGATCATCGGAAAAGAGTGGCCGGAGAATGACAGCACTATGAGTCTGGAAGATGCCCGTTACAAGATCATACGTTATTTCCCATCAGAAGTAGCGAATGCTTACGGTCCCAATGTTCACGATCCGCGGAGTGGGGAAATATTACAAAGCTATGTTGGTTGGTATCATAATGTGATGACGCTTCTGCACGACTGGTATTTGATCCAGGCATCTCCAAATGATCCGCGTGCCCGCAAGATGAAATTCAGCGATACATTAATGGGAACATTGATCCGCTTTGTTTCTTCTCACGAGGTTGGTCATACACTTGGTTTGCGTCATAATATGGGCAGCAGCAGTCTTACGCCAGTTGAAAACCTGCGTGACAAAAAATGGGTAGAAGCACATGGTCATACTGCATCTATTATGGATTATGCTCGTTTCAATTACGTTGCGCAACCGGAAGATAGTATTGGTGAAGCTGGCATCATGCCGCGGATAAACGATTACGATAAATGGGCAATTAAATGGGGATACTCTTACACTGGTGAAACAAATGATCTTGAAGACAAAAAAATTGTTTCGCAGTGGATCGTTGATAGTTTGAAAGCCAATCCTCGTTTATGGTTTGGTGGTGAAGGATTGAATTTCGATGCCCGTTGCCAAACAGAAGATGTGGGAGACAATAGTATGAAAGCAAGTGAGTATGGAATTAAAAACCTGAAGTATGTAATGAAGCATTTGCCTGAATGGACCAAAGAAGACAATGATCTTTATACAAACATGCTGGGTATTTATCGCCAGGTAGCAACCCAGTTTCTGAGATACACAAATCATGTTGCGGCTAATGTAGCCACTGTGTATGAAACATGGAAAACGGTAGAACAGCCAGGTGATGTATATACAAGATCACCGAAAGCTAAACAAAAAGAAGCTGTTGATTTCTTACAGAAGGAAGTTTTCACAACACCAACATGGTTACTCGACAATGAAATTCTCAACAAGATCAGCAGCCCTGTAAGAGTCGGTAGTGTAAATGCCATACAAACAAGAGCATTGGACCAGGTTCTAAGTGATCGTATTTTGAATACTCTCTTAAAAACCGAGGAGCGTTTTGGCAAAGAAGGTACTTATACATTGATCGAATACCTTGACGATTTAAAGGGAGGTATCTG
>DASTZB010000556.1:0-2252 GCA_035764525.1 Chitinophagaceae bacterium
ACAGATACGACTAATATTCAGCGTGTAATTAACATTGCGGCAATTACGAGCAAAAAAACAGATTCGGTAGTTGACCTGGTCAACAATGGAATTGAAGATACAGAGGTAGTAACTTTTTACAGGCTTCATGGAGAAAGCCTGCAAGTTTTAACAGTTGGCTTTGAAGACAGAACGTCTTCGCAGTTAAAGAACTCAGGCAGTTTGAGGATGATAAAAAATCCAAAGATAGCTGATGCTATAAGAGCTTATTGGGAAACTATAAAGGAAATTGAAAATATATGCGAGGGCTATAACGAATTTGGAGGAAAAATGACTGATATAGGAGTGCAAATATTCAACAATAAGTATTATCAGAGAGGGAATGCCAACGATCCATTTAAAGTAGTGATTGACCCATTGGCAAAGCTGGCAGATAACAACCCAAAACTGTTGGTGCAGTATTGCAATAGAAAAAGGACTCAAGGGAATATCCTGATCCGTTATCAACCAGCATTAATACAATCAAAAGCCGAGGCCACTGATCTGATTGCATTAATTACTAATGAATATCATTTTAAATAGTTTCTCCGCCTTGGTTCGTGTCCGCAATAAAATAAAACGCCCCGATGCGTGTCCCCACGCATCACGGCATCAGGTAAAATGAACTAACTTTCTTTGCAAAAAATCAAATGAGAAAAATAATTTCATTTATGCACGTATCGCTTGACTGTTTTGTAGCAGGCCCGAACGGAGAAATGAACTGGATCAAAGTTGATGAAGAAATTTTTGATCATGTCGGTAAGCGAGAAGCGGAGTGTCCATTGTCCCTCCCGATAGCTATCGGGACGGGGGAAGTACTACAACATAAGTGTGACTTCAATTTGGGGTGGAAGAAACAATAGAAAATGAATTAACTTCCTGTTCATAACTAGCACCAACAAATTATGGAAGTTCATCACCATTCACATACTCCAGGAAAAAAATGGACACATTATTTCTGGGAGTTCTTAATGTTATTCCTTGCTGTGTTCTGCGGATTTTTAGCAGAATATCAATTGGAACATAAGATCGAAAAGAACCGGGAGAAGCAATTCATGCTATCGATGATAGATGATCTGAAGGCTGATACAAATGCAATTGCTGCACTAAATAGGCAGCGTATTGTCCGGTTACAAATGTATGATTCACTTAGCAAGGCCATCAAAGAAAAAACATTCTCAGAAAAAGGAGCTGATTTTTATTATTGGGGAAGAAATATTTCACGCAGGGTATTTTTCTTTTCTGCAGACGGTACCATGCAGCAATTAAAAAATTCAGGCGGACTTCGATTGATAAGCGATCGAAACATTGCGGATAAAATAATTGCTTATGATGTTCTTTACAGGAGCATTGGCATTCAGCAGCAGCTCGAGGATGTAGAATTGAATGAATATAGAATAATAGCAAGAAAGATCTTTGATGCTGCCATATTCTATGAAATGAAAAGAAGCTCAACTAGAATGGTAGGAAATAATCCAAACCTGAATTCAATTTTAGAAAAACCACCGGGTAATCCTCAATTAAAAGACAGTTCACCGGCGTCATTAAATGAATTAGGCAATACATTGAACTATTGGGCAGTGGGGTCATTACGTCATTTTGATCTTCTGGAGGTCTTAAAAAAAAGGGCAGTTGAATTGATTGATCTGATCAGGAATGAGTATCATCTTAAATAAGATTATTTGGAAGTACACCAGTTGTTGTTGGTCGCTTGACCAACAAATGATAGTCTTACCTCACAGCCAGTACAACATAATTGAATGAAGCAACAGTAAATAGAACTGTATGATAAGAATAATTTCATTTATGCACATATCGCTTGACGGTTTTGTAGCAGGCCGAACGGAGAAGTGAACTGGACGAATAAAAATTATGAATTCAGAATGATGAATTATGAATTGCAATACATCACGCAGCATTCATAACTCTAAATTCATAATTCTAAACTTTGCGCTTCGCAAGAAAGCCATTAACATCCAACCAGTGCATGAATGCATCGAACCAACGATTACTGGTTCGATTGGGATTACCCCTCGTTGTCTGTAGTGTTCCTCCTTTCTTTTCAGGCTAATAAAGAAAAATAAAACTATAGGATCGTTATGCTTAGTCTGTGACTAAGCATCAGCTTCGAAGAAGCTGGAAGCAACTAAATGTGAAGCAGGCAATATTTCGATTGGCCTTAGTTGCATACTACGGCCAACGATGAACAATCGAACCAACGGACAATTAACTTT
>DASTZB010000557.1:0-2746 GCA_035764525.1 Chitinophagaceae bacterium
CCATAGAACCGTTAGCCAATATTGTTTTTTTGATCCTTGGTCAATATACCTGGTATAAGAGATTAATCCTGCCAAAAAAAATAAACTATAAAGAACATCTTTTCTTTCCGACACCCATGCTACTGATTCCACATGCATCGGATGAATGCCAAATAACAAAGATGCAGTGAACGCAATTATTAAATTATTCCTGCTTAATAAGAGGGCCAACCTGAAAACAAGAAAGCAATTTGCTAAATGAAGTATGATATTAAGCAAATGATAGGACCAGGGATCAAACCCGGAAATATAATAATTCAATATCAGGCTTATAACAGTGAGCGGATGATAATTCCCCTGTATCGGTGTTGTAAAGATCATTTCCAGGTTGGAAATATTTTTTATCAGTGGGTTGCCGGAAACATAATCGGGGTCATCCCAATTTACAAAACCGGCTTTCAATGCGGGTATATAAGCTATGAAAGTAAACAATAGAACTATAACAAGTGCCAGATTGCTTTGTTTGGTTGATAGGGAAGAAATCTTCACCTCTTTTTTCTGGGGCGTTTGGATCCGAAGTTTATTTTTTTTTGTTTTTTTCTTCATCTGGTCAAATAAAAATTGAAAAACAAAAGTTATGCTTTAAGTGGCATCATTGCTGGCAAAATTGTTTTTGCGCATCTATTGCCGCCTGCAAACCCTTGTCAGCCGCTGTTTTTAGGTCTTTACATGCCACTTCTTTTTTATTTAAGAAAATTTCTGCCATTCCTATATTATAATATGCCATTGCCGAGTCTCCTTTCAATTCAAGAACTTTAGAAAAGTCCTCGATAACGTTTTCAAATTTTTTTTCTTTGATCAAAAGAATGCCGCGGTTATGATATGGGCCTGGTAGGTCAGGCCTCAATCGAATTGCCTCATGATAATCTTTCAAAGCACGTTCATGATTATTTTGATCTCTTGATACATTTCCCCTGTTAAGATATGCTTCGGCAAAAGAAGGGTTTGATGCCAATGCCTTATTATAATTATATAGGGCTGAATCCAGTTTTTTTTCTTCAAAATATAGAGTTCCAATAGCATTATAGGCTTCAGCATAAGATGGCCGAAGTTTAATGGCACTGTTGAGATCCGTTTTAGCTTCGTTGTATTTTTTTGCGTCCAATAAGAATGTTCCTCTTTTATAATACACTTCCGGGTCATTTGGTTTCGCCTCGATCGCCTTATTGTAATCTGCAAGGACTTCATCCGGTGACCTGTTCACACCTAACAGTATGTCCCGGTTTATAATTGCTTGTTTATAAGTCGGAAAGATTTCAAGTGCTTTATTATAATCCCTCAATGCTTCTGCAGATTTTTTTTCAATCATGAAAAGTAAACCACGGTTATAATACGCCTCGGCGTAGTCAGGTTTTAACTCTATCGCTTTGTCAAAATCGGCCTTTGCTTCAGCGTTTTTGCCTGTTTCCAAAAGCGCAATTCCCCTGTTACTGTAAGCGGCAGCATAGTTTTTTTGCAACTCAATGACCCGATTAAAATCGCTTATTGCTTCAGGGTATTTTTTCTGATCCAGGAAAACTGCCCCCCGGTTATTAAAAGCTTCCGGGTAAATGGGGCGCAATTCAATTGCCTTGTTGTAATCTACAAGTGCTTCATCATATTTTTTTTCATCCCATAAAAAGCTGCCGCGGTTATTATAGGCAATCGCTACGTTTGGATAATTCTCAAGTACATCACTAAAAAGAGTCAGGTCATTTTTCCAAACACCGGTTCGTTGAAATGTTCTTACGCAAAAGAAGAGGGCAAATAAACCAAGAATAGCGACTGCAGGTACTTTATATCGTTTATTCCATAAAAAATTGAATGCTTCAGCGGAAAGATAGAATAATCCAATCGATGGAATATAACTATACCGGTCTGCCATTACAGCATCGCCCACAGGCAATAATTGCAGGACAAGAAAAATCGTAATTGAGAAAAATGCAATGCCGAAAAATATTTTATTGGAGAATTTTCTTGAATAAATTATAAGCGCTGCAATGGCTATCAAAAGTATTGGATATAGGTAAAAGTAAGGAGGTAAAGCAGTTCCTCCTTTAATTGGATAAGGATAAAAAACACTTTGGTTAAAAGGCAGGATTAATTTCCACAAATAAGTTATAAAACCATAACAGGCAAAAACCATGCGTTGTAAAAAGGTATAAGTTGAAATTTCCTGGACCGCTTCACTTATTTGCTGTGCATAAACAGCGATTACACCAAAAACAATTGCGAGCACGAAGAATGGTATTTTTTCAACGATAACTCTTCCTGTAATTTTTCTTCTTTTGAAATAGTCAATTAACAATAAAACCACCGGGAGCGAAGCTGCCATCGCCTTTGAAAGCAATGAAAAAAGAAATAACAATAAGGCGATCAGGTAATATTTTTTTTCAGCGTTGTTGAGATACTTCAGGTATAAAATCAGGGTTCCCAGGAAGAAAGATGTATAGAGCAAATCTTTTAGTTCAGATATCCATGCTACGGATTCAACATGTAACGGATGAATTCCAAACAGGAGGGCGGCAACCAGGGCAACCCAGGGTTTTTTACACAGCAATAGTATAAAATAAAAAACCAACAGAATATTCACCAGGTGTAGTAACAAATTTATAATATGGTATCCCGTTGGATCGAGACCAAAGAACTGGTATTCGATTGAAAAGATAAGCATCGTTAAAGGATGATAATTCCCCATTACATTTTCTGTAAATATTCTCTCAAGATT
>DASTZB010000558.1:0-7199 GCA_035764525.1 Chitinophagaceae bacterium
TGTTGATAATACAGTTTTTGACGGACCGATAAATTTGATTGATCCTGCCGAAATTGAATCTGTTACCGTCTTGAAAGATGCTGGTTCTGCAGCTATCTATGGAGCACGGTCAGCCTTCGGAGTTATTTTGATCAATACTAAAAAAGGAAAGAGGAATCAGAAAACACAATTTAATTATAGCAATAATATTGTATTTGCCAGTCCAACAAATCTGCCAGTAAAAGCTACACCATTACAGGGTATCCAGGCTTTGCTCGATGGAGGTATGACAACTTATAATGTTGGCCAGGGCCAAAACCTTGCTACATGGAAAACTTTAATGCAGGAATACAATGCTGATCCTGCAAAATATCCGCTGGGATATACATATAACAATGGAATTTTTTATCAACTCAAAGGTGCTGATGCTGTTGATGAAATGCTTGGACATTCTTCCACGCAGTTCATGAATAATTTATCGATCAGCGGCGGTTCTGATAAAACAACATATCGTCTTTCATTTGGTTCCACCAATGAAAAGGGGATCCTTCTGGATGCCAAACAAGACAAGTTTACACGTTACAATGTCCGCTCAGTTGTCACTTCAGATATTGCACCATGGTTCAATGCGCAGTTAGATGCTGCTTATAACTATGGTCTGACTATCCGCCCGGGTTACAGCAATGCCTATGCATACTCTGCAAGAATTCCGAGCTATCTTAGAACGGATACAATTCCTAGTTATGCTGGTTTGATCGCTACCGGTAAAAATTTAATTGAAACAACAGCGCCACATGATTATCGTTATGATCAGCTTCGGTTAACTGCCCGGGCAATACTCAAACCAACTAAAGAATTAACCGTTACTGGTGAATATACATTCAGCAATTATCATGCTCTTGAAACAAATTATGATAAGCTCACTTATCTCCGTGATCCTTACGGTTGGGCTGTTCAGCCATTCGGCAGCAATGTGTTCAGGAAAGACAATGAGCTGACTGATTACAATATTATGAACCTGTTTGCTAATTATGAAAAACAAATTCATAAACACAATTTCACTGTCATGGCCGGGGTAAACCAGGAATTGAGAAACTCCGAAAGCAATTGGGTATCTAAATCACAACTCATCAACACGGATGTTCCTTCAATATCTACTGCAAGTGGTACAGTTGATGGTTCGGATAACTATTCACAGTTTGCTACCCGCGGTTACTTCGGTCGTTTTAATTATAATTTTTCTAATAAATATCTGCTGGAATTTAATGGTCGTTACGATGGCTCATCACGTTTCCCTGAAGGACATCGTTGGGGATTCTTCCCCTCAGCTTCTGCAGGATGGCGTGTTACTGAAGAAAATTTTATGCAATGGATAAAACCTTATGTGAATGAATTCAAATTGAGAGCTTCTCTCGGTACAGTAGGTAATCAGAACATTGCCGAATATCAGTTTATTCCAACGATGTCGCCATACAATCCTGCATGGTTAAATAACGGATCGGCTGTTGTTACCGAAACCACACCAGGTCTTATCAGCCCGGATTTCACCTGGGAAATAGTAAAGACACTTGATTTCGGTGCAAGCATTGGTCTTCTTAAAAATCGGTTGACTGCTGAGTTGGATTGGTACACTCGTGATACTAAAGGAATATTAAGCAGTTCCAATCAACCAGTACCCGGTATTCTTGGAACTACTGCACCATTAACCAACTCTGCATCGGTACAAAGCAAAGGTTGGGAAGTAGAATTGAACTGGCGTGACAGAATTGGTAAAGTTGGATACTATGTATCGGCTAATGTTTATGATTTTACTTCAACAGTAACAAGAGTTGATAACAATCCAAACAAACTTCTTTCGTCTTTATATGTAGGTCAGAATATGGGTGAAATATGGGGCTATACAACAAATCGTTTTTACACAGAAGCTGATTTTGTCGATGGAACACTGGATGCAAATCTTAAAAACGGAACATTAAAACCAGGAGTTCCACGCTATGGAACACAAAATCCAAATCCGGGTGATATCATGTATGTTGATTTTGATGAGAATGGTGTTGTAAATGCCGGTAAAGGAACTCTTGACAGTACTGGTGATAGAAGAGTGATCGGTAATAGTTCACTTCGTTACCAGTTTGGAGTAAGAGGGGGTGTTAGTTTCAAGAATTTTGATTTCTCATTTGTTGTGGCCGGCGTAGGTAAACAAGATCAGTTCCGCAATAGTCAATTGATCTTCCCTAACAATTTCCAGGTATATGGTTCGCTGTATTCACATGAAACTGATTACTGGACTCCTGCACATCGTGATTCTTATTATGGTCGTATCTATACAGAAACACCTAACGGAACAGCTCAAACATTTAATGAGATCACGCAAACTAAATTTTTGTTGAATGGTGCATACCTGAGGATACGGAATTTAGCTTTACGTTATAACCTGCCACAGGAATGGCTGAAAAAAATTCACTTCCAGAATCTTTCAGTTAGTTATAATATAGAAAACCCATTCACCTTTCATCATTTGCCAGACGGATTATATCCTGATGTATCAGATCTGGGATCAGGATTGGGTTATCCATTTTTGCGTAAGTCATCTGTTGGTCTCAACCTGACATTTTAAACTGATTAATATTCAAGCAAACGAATAAAAAAAATTTATGAAAAAGTATTTTCAAATTCTTGCTGCCACACTTATTGTTTTGGCAGGGTGTCAGAAAAATTTCTTAGACAGAGAACCAATTGATCAGCTTACAGAGGCTACGGCTTTTGTTACCAGTGATAATTTTAAAAGTTATAGCTGGGGGTTCTATGATTATTTTGTTTCTTATGGTGGCACTAACAGTGCTTTACCCACTTATTTCAATAGCCAGGAAGCCAACTCTGATAATTACCAGATCTCTATTTCGGGTAGCCAGTCATCATATGCTACCGGGATCAAAACTGTTCCCCTTGCTGCCGGGAGTGCAACCACATCTATGCAGATCTCACAATGGAATTTCAGTTTTATACGTCGTGTAAATGTAATGCTTGATCATATTGATGAATCCGAAATGTCACAAACCGACAAGGATCATTGGCGCAGTGTGGGTTATTTTTTCCGGGCTTTACGTTATTATGATCTTATCGCTGCGTTTGGAGATGTGCCATGGGTAGATCATGCATTGAACATAAATGATACGACTGAACTGTATGCTTCACGTACACCAAGAAATATTGTTGCCAAAAATGTTCTGGATAGTCTGTTGTGGGCTGAAGCACACATCAAAGCAGATGGCGATGGTGTGAATACAATAAATGTACATGTTGTTCGTGCATTGATCTCACGTTTTGGTTTGTTCGAAGGGACTTGGAGAAAATATCATGGATTAACCGATGCAAATATTTATTTACAAGCCTGTGTTGATGCATCGCAAAAGCTCGTTGCCAGTTTCCCGGCTATTATGTCAAGTTATGACGATGTATATAACAGTGAAAGTTTAAAAGGAAAACCTGGCATCATACTTTTTAAAGAATACATTTCAGGGATGATGATAAATGGTTCTGCAGCAACTACACATCATACAGCCCGTTTCCTTACTACCGGTCACTCAGCAAGTATAGCTGATCCTACAAATGATATGGTGGAAAGCTATTTGTGTTCTGATGGCAAACCTGTTTCCACTAGCCCAACTTACCGCGCCGATTCAATTTACAGTGCATTCCGCAATAGGGATAGAAGATTGTATTATACAGTATGTCCACCTTACCGTGTATTGATATTACCTAACCCAGGCACTACCAATACTTATACACAACCATGGCAATATTATGATACAACACTTACACCAAATTATAATGAATATATCCGCCTCATGAATGCATTAGCAACTCAAACCGGCAGGAGAGATAAAACTTTGCCCATAGATTCATGGGCTCCCAAAGTGAATGGTGTTGGAAATTATATTCCAAACATTCCACATCTTAAAGGATTTGCTCAGAGTCTTAACAATCGCATGGTGAATAGTGGCACAAATGGCGCATCTGGACAGGCAGCAAATGTTTTGGGATACAAAGACTGGAAATTATATAACAGAATTGCATTGGATGTTTCCAATGGTAGCAGCAATGATTGTCCGATCTTCAGAATCGAAGAAGTGATGCTCAATTTAGCAGAAGCATCTTTTGAACTGGGACAGTTTAGCCAAACAATTGCCGATCAAACAATAAACAAATTAAGAGCGAGAGCAAATGTGGCCAATATGATCGTTGCTACTATTGATGCGTCATTTGATACAAAACGTGATGCAGATGTTGACCCTGTTCTCTGGGAGATTAGAAGAGAAAGACGTGTGGAATTAATGGGAGATGGTTTCCGGTTTAATGATATTAAACGTTGGAAAAAGGGACAGTACATGAGTAAGTATGTATTGGGCGCAAGAGTAAGAGTAGCGGATTACCCATCTGGAGTAACATTTGAAACAACATCAGGTACCACATACAGAAATATAAAATTCTTTAATTCACCGGCAGGCTGGAATGATAAGTTCTATTTAGAACCCATACCTACATATGAAATAGTTATTAATCCCAAACTGGCACAAAATCCAGGTTGGTAAAATCTGTTCATATACAAGCAGTATATAAAATCAAAACGGAGACGGTTTTTGCCGTCTCTTGTTTTATTAAACCAGATTGATAAGAGATTAATTTAGTTATTTTACTTTAGGATGTTAAGAACATTTATTTTTTCATTGATGATGGGGCTGTTTAGCTGCAGTTCTTTTGTGTCTCAAGCACAGGATGACCTGGATTTTCAACGTTTATTAAAACCGGTTGACTCTTCAGGCATCTTTGTTACAGATAATTATTATACATGGTGCAGCACTGTTATTAAAGGCGAAGATGGTAAATATCACATGTTTTATTCACGGTGGTCCCATGGTAAAAGAGAGTTGGATGATGATTCGATGAATTATATTTTTGAGGGTTTCAGAGGCTGGAACAAATATTCTGAGATTGCCAGTGCTGTTTCTGATAAACTAGAAGGTCCTTACAAGTATGTAACCACAGTATTGAAGGGTGATCATGATCCCAATAGCTGGCAACGGTTTACCATGCACAATCCGCAGATCAGGAAATTCGGTGATTACTACTATCTCTATTATATCAGCAATTCATTCGATTCATCGCTGCAGACCAAGGATGAATCAAAAATGAGTAAAGACTGGAAGCATTGGCTGAAATATAATTGCACTCAAAAAGTGGGTGTCATAAAAGCGAGAACGATCGCAGACATTATCCATGGCAATTACAAGAAATGCGAACAACCCATTATGTCGCCCGATAATAAAAACACGTTTGAGATAACAACTAATCCAACAGTAACCCAAGGCCCTGATGGCAAATATTACATGATGTATAAATCACGTAAACCTAATGTTGGTAACATGACTTTCTGGATGGCGAAAAGTGATAAACCAGATGGTCCCTTTACAATGCTGGGTGAAGTTTTTACTTCAGCAGAAATGGCTTGTGAAGATCCCTGTATGTGGTATGATAAAAAAAGAAAACTGTTCTACGCAGCTGTGAAATATTATTCCAACAGCAAAAAGCTGGTTCCGCAATTTGGAGCGTTGGCATTGATCACATCGGAGGATGGATTAAACTGGCGGGCAGCTACTCATCCATTGATCTCATTGAGGGAAATGAAAATGAAAGATGGAAAGAAATTAAAACTGGCACACCTCGAACGGCCTTTTGTCGTAACTGATAAAAACGGGCAGCCGGTTGCATTGTTTGCGGCAGCATCAATTAATGAACGATCTAAAGGCGATCTGCAACATCCCTCTCTTGAAAACAATACTTTCAATGTTTGTTTCCTTCTAAAGAAATGATCAAACAGTGTTCTTGTATTGTTCCGGCGATTTTCCTGTTACTTTTTTAAAAATGCGTGAGAAATAATAAGGATCTTCATATCCCACTTTATCCGCGATCTCCTTTATAATAAGCTCACGTTGGGATAATAACTGGCAGGCATAATGGATCTTCATACGAATGAAATAGTCAATGGGTGATAATCCTGTTTTCTTTTTGAACAAGGCTGTATAATGCGAAGGCGAATAATGAAATTCACGGGCAATTTCCTCTACTGAAAGCTGTTTTTGAATATTGTTTTTCATGAACGTTATGGATCTTTCCAGCGGATCTTCCTTCTGCATTTGTTGCAATAGTTTTTGTGTGTTGCTTGGAAAAATGAAGAAAGAAATAAAATGATAAAGACAAAGATTTGCATAGCCCATGGATTCCCTTGTGTATCCCTGCGCCAATGAAACATACATTTCATTCCATGTGTCCAGTATCTTTTGGTTAAATAAAATATTCGTAGGGTTTACAAATTTTTCCAGGTCAAATTCATCTCCGAGTATTTTTAGTTTATCACTGCTGAAATGAACCCAGTAAATTGTCCAGGGATCAGTAAGATCGGCCTGGTAATTATGAAACTGGTGGGGAGGCAAAATGAAAAACTGGTTAGCAGTTAACTCATAATTCCCAATTGCGGTGGAATAAAGGCCTTTACCTTCCAGGCAATAGATCAGGATAAAATCATCGCAGCCTTCCTCTCTTTCCCTGAAATGAAACCGTGCCTTTGGGAAAAATCCAATATGAGTGATAAAAAGTGAGCTGCGGAATGACATCTTTTCCGTGTACCATTTCAGAACATCTTCCGGTACATTGATTTGTTTTTCTCCTACAAATCCGTCTTTTCTTCGCGTGGCAGTCATGTTTTCATGTTTAAAAAGATCCCCTCTTCTTATATAAATATATTTAAAAATCCCTTTATGGATTAATAATAGAAAAACCCATTAAAACCATTGAATTGTCTATTGAAAACATATGCCTGTCAGACTATTTTTACCAGCTTAAAACAGGCTTTTTCGTGTCTTAAACATGAATAATTCTTATAAAATTTAAATGAAGCAGTTAAATAATAAAGTAATATTTCTGACTGGCGGTTCTGAGGGAATCGGCTATGAATGTGCGAAGGCGTATGCTCATGAAGGCGCAAATGTGGTAGTTGTGGCCAATAATCCTGTTACAGTGAAAAGAGCAATCGAGGAATTAGGATCTGAGCATCTTGGTATCTGTTGTGATATATCTATGGACGAAGAAGTAAAAAAGGCTATTCAAAAAACATTGCTACGCTATGGTCGAATAGATGCCATTCACAATAATGCAGGGATTGC
>DASTZB010000559.1:0-7704 GCA_035764525.1 Chitinophagaceae bacterium
ACTGATAATTACCAGTATATCGGGCATTATCATACGGCCGGTGTG
Organism: Chitinophagaceae bacterium; assembly: GCA_035764525.1. GTDB lineage: Bacteria > Bacteroidota > Bacteroidia > Chitinophagales > Chitinophagaceae > VBAS01. The sequence continues at coordinate 46 of DASTZB010000559.1, forward strand.
CCGGGTCGTCATGAAATAAATGAGAGCCAGGAATTATATTACCCGGCGATCATGGATGCAATTGTAAAAACAGGTTTTAAAGATTATGTGGCACAGGAATTTGTGCCGACAGGTAAAACAAATGATGAAAAAATTGCGGCATTAAGGGATGCGGTACGAAGATGTGATGTTTAAACCCCCTGTCCCCCTAAAGGGGTGACTTAGGTTGAAGATGTTACTGACTATTATTGAAACCGTTTTTTGTTCCGAAGGAGTTAAATATTAATAACCACGGGTCTTAACCTGAGGATTGAATGAAAGAATTTTAAACGAATCCCGATAGGGAGTTCACATTCGAATTTTGAATAGAATTGTTTGAGCACAAGAGTGCGACGCAACGAAAATCAAATAGTAGCACTTCAGCAGGGCTTATAAAAAATCCCAAACGAAAATCAATATTCAATTTTAAATACTAAGTAAACATGGCAGACAATAACACATTTGATGCGATCGTGGTTGGCTCAGGGATCAGTGGTGGCTGGGCAGCCAAAGAGCTTACTGAAAGAGGTCTCAAAGTAATTATGCTAGAAAGAGGATTCAATATCGAGCACGGGAAAGATTATGAAAAAAGCAACAGACCGGTATGGGAATACCCTCACCGCGGTGGAAAAACTCAACAAATGATCGCCGATTATCCTCATCTTAAAAGAGATTACCCGTTGAATGAAAGAAATCTTCATTACTGGGCTAGTGATAAGGATTGTCCTTACACGGAAACAAAGCGGTTTGACTGGTTCCGTGGCTATCATGTAGGTGGTCGGTCATTAATGTGGGGTCGCCAAAGCTACCGATGGAGTGAGATAGACTTTAAAGCAAATGAAAAAGATGGTATTGCAATCCCCTGGCCAATCGGTTACAAAGATGTTGAACCATGGTATACCCATGTTGAAAAATTTGCCGGCATCCAGGGATCATATGAAAATTTGCCGCAATTACCGGATAGCCATTTTTTACCAGCCATGGAACTAAATGTGGTTGAAAAAGATGTGGCGGCAAAGATCAAGCAACATTATAATAATAAGCGTACGCTGATCATTGGACGTACTGCACATATTACCGGCCCTTTGGGTCATAGCCCGCAAAGAACAAATTGCCAGTATCGTGATATGTGCTGGAATGGTTGTCCCTTCGGTGCTTACTTCAGTACACAATCATCAACATTGCCAGCGGCAATGGCAACAGGTAATCTTACACTTGGCATTAATTCCATCGTAAAAGAAATTATTTATGACAAGGACACCAAAAAAGCAAAAGGTGTAAGAGTTATTGATGCAGAAACAAATCAAACGAAAGATTATTTTTCGAAAATCGTTTTCCTATGTGCTTCCGCATTAAATTCTGCATGGATACTTATGAATTCTGCAACGGATATATGGCCGGATGGACTGGGCAGCAGCAGTGGCGAATTGGGACACAATGTTATGGATCACCATTTTCGTTGCGGGGCAAGTGGCGAGGCAGAAGGTTTTGATGACAAATATTATTTCGGTCATCGACCTACAGGTTTTTATATACCAAGGTTTAGAAATCTTGGCGATGAAAAAAGAGACTACTTGCGTGGATTTGGATACCAGGGATCAGCCAGCAGAAATGGCTGGGGTCGTGAAGTTGCTGAGCTAAGTATTGGTGCAGAATTGAAAGATGCATTGAGTGAACCTGGAGGATGGAGAGTCGGCTCTACTGCATTTGGTGAAACACTTCCTTATCATGATAACAAGATCACACTTAACAAAAACGTAAAAGATAAATGGGGGCTGCCGGTATTGGATATGGATGTGGAATTTAAAGAGAATGAGAAAAAAATGCGTGTAGACATGAAGGCTGATATGAAAGAAATGCTGGAAATAGCAGGCATGAAGAATGTCCGTGACTATGATGGAGACAATGCTCCTGGTATGGGAATTCATGAAATGGGTACGGCACGTATGGGCCGTGATCCAAAAACATCGGTATTGAATAGTAATAACCAGGTATGGGATTGTAAGAATGTATTTGTAACCGATGGCGCCTGTATGACGAGTGCTTCATGTGTAAATCCGTCGCTGACTTATATGGCATTAACGGCAAGAGCAGCTGCATTTGCTGTTGATGAATTGAAAAAATTGAGTGTTTAATCATATTAAATTTTTTATAATGGACAGACGTGAATTATTAAAAATGGTAGCTGCCGCAACAGGCGGTGTTGTTATTGGGGGTGAATTTTTTCTTGCAGGCTGTAAAAATCCGGAAGCAGGAGTTGGCACTTCAGCCACTTTCACTGAATCCGACATAGCATTTCTGGATGAAGTAGCCGAAACAATTTTTCCAAAAACATCAACTCCCGGCGCTAAAGACGCAAAAGTTGGTCAATTTATGACGGTCATGATAAATGATTGTTATGAAGAAAAAGATCAGAAAGCTTTTCATGAAGGAATGAAGAAACTTGATGAAGAGTGTAATAAAATGCATGATCACAGTTTCATGAAAGCATCGCCTGAACAAAGAAAAGCTGTTTTAGTATCTCTTGAAAAAGAGGTAAAAGATCACCAGGAAAAAAGAAGAGAGTTTAATAAACTGCAGGATGATCTTGAAAAACAGGCTCAGGCAAACGGAGACACAAATTTCAAAAAAGAAACTATGTCTGCTCATTATTTTACTATGATGAAGCAATTGACCATTTTAGGTTACTTCACTTCTAAAGAAGGAAGAACTGGTGCAACAAGATATGAGCCTGTACCCGGTAAATATATTGGAGACTTAGATTACAAGAAAGGAGACAAGATCTTTACTGGTCTTAATTAAAACATTTCCCAGTTATTTTTTTATGGAAGAACAATATGATGCGATCGTAGTTGGCTCCGGCATTAGTGGCGGATGGGCAGCCATGGAGCTATGCAAAAAAGGATTAAAAACAATTGTTCTTGAAAGAGGCCGCCCGGTTGAGCATGTTAAAGATTATCCCACCACCAATCTTGCTCCATGGGAATTGCTGCATCGAAATCGTAACACCAAAAAGATAAAAGAAGAACAGCATATCCAGGTCCGTGGTTTTTGTAATGAAGCTAACAGCCATTTCTTTGTAAACGATAAAGATCATCCCTATGTACAGAAAAAACCTTACGATTGGATAAGAGGATATCATGTTGGTGGAAGAAGCCTGATGTGGGGAAGACAATGTTATCGCTGGAGCGATCTCGATTTTGAAGCAAATGCAAAAGATGGTCATGGTGTCGATTGGCCGATTCGTTATAAAGATATAGCGCCATGGTATAGTTATGTAGAGCAATTTGCAGGCATCAGTGGAAGCAAAGAAGGATTGCCTCAATTACCAGATGGTGATTTTTTACCTCCAATGGAAATGAATGCACTTGAAACACATGTTTCAGAAAGTATCAAACAAAAATTTACTGATGGCAGAAGAATGATCATTGGACGTGTTGCTAATTTAACAAGAGGTTGGAATGGCCGGGGCCCTTGCCAGTTCCGTAATCTTTGTGACAGGGGTTGTCCCTTTGGTGGATATTTCAGCAGCAACTCGGCAACTTTACCTGCTGCTGCGAATACCGGTAACTTAACATTGCGTCCTCACTCAATTGTAATGGAAGTGATTTATGATAAGGATAAGAAGAAAGCTAAAGGAGTACGTATCATTGATGAGAACACCAAAGAGTCAATAGAATATTTTGCAAAGATCATTTTTTTGAATGCATCTACATTAGGTTCTACAAGTATTCTTTTAAATTCTGTATCCGATGTTTTTCCAAATGGAATGGGAAATTCAAGTGATCAGTTAGGGCGAAACCTTATGGATCATCATTATCATGTTGGCGCCGGTGGAACTTATGATGGTTTTAAAGACAAGGTTATGTATGGTCGAAGGCCAAATGGCATTTATGTAGCTCGTTTCAGAAATATAGATGAAAAAACAAAGCGATCTGATTATCTCCGTGGTTTCGGTTACCAGGGTGGCGCGTCAAGAAATATGAATTGGAATGGTGACGGCATAGGTTCCGAATTAAAAGAACAAATGACCGAGCCCGGTGACTGGAGTTTTTGGTTGGGAAGCTGGGGCGAACAATTGCCACATCCAGATAACAGGGTTACCCTTAGTAAAACAGAAAAAGATAAATGGGGATTGCCTCAGCTTGAAATTGATTGTGAATGGAAGGAAAATGAAATTGCCATGCGAAAAGATATGATGAACAGTGCAGCTGAAATGCTTGAGTCTGGCGGCATAAAAGATATTTATACATTCAATGATGAAAAGGCCTACCCCGGATTGTGTATTCATGAAATGGGAACAGCAAGGATGGGAAATGATCCTAAAACATCTGTATTAAATAAATGGAACCAACTACATGAAGTAAAAAATGTTTTTAATACTGACGGTGCTTGTATGACATCATCTGCTTGTCAAAACCCTTCAATAACTTATATGGCATTAACGGCAAGGGCTGCAGACTATGCAGTAAGTGAATTAAAAAAAGGAAATCTTTAATATATAAATACAACCAAATGGACAGAAGAGAACTCTTGAAAATGGTTGCGCTGGCTACTGGTGGTGCTGTTATCGGCGGGGAATTTTTTCTTGCCGGCTGTAAAACCAAAGATGCTGAAGTAGGTGGGACAAGTTTCTCTCAAAATGATATTGCCTTTCTTGATGAAGTAGCAGAAACTATCATACCCAAAACAACCACTGCAGGTGCAAAGGAGGCTGAAGTTGGCAAGTTCATGACTGTTATGGTAAATGACTGTTATGAAGAAGTTGATCAGAAGATATTTCATGAAGGAATAAAGAAATTAGATGAAGCTTGTAATAAAATGCATGGTCATAGTTTTATGAAAGCCGAACCAGCTCATCGGAAAGAATTGCTAACGTCACTTGATAAAGAAGCAAAAGAATACATGAAGAATAAAAAGAAAGAAGATCCTACTCATTATTTTACGATGATGAAACAACTTACATTATTGGGTTACTTTACATCAAAACCCGGGTTGGAGCAAAATTTCAATTATCAGCAAGTTCCCGGAAAATATGATGGTGCCGTGCCATATAAAAAAGGCGATAAATTATTTGTTTAACAGTTAATCAATATACATATGAAAAGAAATGAGTTTTTGAAATTAAGTGGCGGACTTGCATTGGCGGGTCTCGCATCAAAGTCAGGTTTGGCTTCGTTTGCCGGTGAAGAAGCTAAACTGAACAACTTTGGGATTCAATTATGGAGTGTTCGTGATGATCTTGCCAAAGATCCAAAAGGTGTTTTAAAACAATTATCATCCTATGGTTATAAGCAAATAGAAAGTTTTGAAGGCGCTAAAGGAATTTTTTGGGGAATGAGTAATACTGAATTCAAAGCCGAGATGGATAAGTTAGGGATGAAAATAATTTCCAGTCATTGCGATATCAATAAAGATTTTGAAAAGAAAGCAGCAGACGCTGCTGCTATCGGCATGAAATATCTTATTTGTCCATATAAGGGGCCACAGAAAGATCTTGATGCATTTAAAAAATTTGCAGAAGAGTTTAACCAGAAAGGTGAAATATGTAAAAAGAACGGGATACGCTTTGCCTACCACAATCATGATTATTCATTTGTGAATATGAATGGCGAAATGGGACAGGATGTAATGATGAAGAATACAGATCCGAAGCTGGTAGATTTTGAACTAGATATGTATTGGGTGGTAACAGCAGGACAAGATATTGAAGCGTGGTTGAAGAAATATCCTAATCGTTTTCGTTTATGCCACGTAAAAGATCGCAAGAAAGGTGCAACTGAAAAAGATGCAAGCTGTGATCTTGGTACCGGCAGCATAGATTATCCAAAAATCTTAAAGGGAGCAAAGAAAGTAGGTGTACAATATTTTATAGTCGAACAAGAAAAATGGGATGGAACTACACCATTGCAGGCCGCGGCAACCGATGCAAAATATATGAAGAGCTTATCAATTTAATTTTAGTTTAAAGCATTTCTTAAAGCCCTGACTTCGTCTGGGCTTATTGCATTATTAGAGTAACTTTCTTCTGAGTTTGCAAAAGCAGGATGTATAAACTGCATGGGACTTTTTGCTTTGCCACGAAGCGACGAATGAAATTCTATACAACCGGTTTTTTCAGCAAGCATTTTAATATTTTCTTTTCTTACACCGCTGCCTGGCATAATGATAATACGGTCATCAGCTTTTTTATTTAGCTCCGCGATCAGGTCCACTCCTTCACTTACTGTTGGTTTTTGTCCGGAGGTAAGAATTCGCTGGCAACCGATCTCAATTAATTCTTCTAATGCAATGAATGGGTCTTTGCAGCGATCAAATGCCCGATGAAAAGTGACATCCATCGGATAAGCAAGCTCGATCAATTCAGAAGTTCTTGTCATATCAATTGTTCCATCCATATTAAGCAAACCAATTACTATTCCTTCGCATCCTAATTCATTACATAGTTTAATATCATTCTTCATTATTTCAAACTCATCTTTGTTATATAAAAAATCTCCGCCTCTTGGACGAATGATTGGGAACAAAGCAATGTCAAAAGATTCACGACATTTTTTTATGTGGGCATAAGATGGAGTTGTACCGCCTTCAGTAAGATTGGCGCAAAGCTCTATGCGGTCAGCGCCGCCTTCGACAGCAGATTTAGTTGTCAGAAAATCAGAGGTAGCTATTTCAATTGTATAATTCATTCAGAGTAGTTGAGTGAAAGTGTAACGCAAAATGTCAAACACTATTTCACGTTTGACGTTTGACATCTCACGAGTTAAGCCAGCTTTTAGACTTTACCATTTTCTCCATCTCATTTGTTCTTATTGCATATTCAAATCCCGGGTGAATAGCAAAACTTCCCACTTGCCCTTTTTTATTCACTGCAAGAAACGCGACCTGAATTTCTTTTACTTTGTCTCCTTTGATCTTTACAATACGTTCTACAATTTTCTTACAAGCTGCTTCTGGTGATAAACCTTGACGCATTAATTCAACAACTGAATGCGAACCTGCAACACGAATCACATCTTCCCCTTGTCCTGTTGCTGTACAAGCGCCAACTTCATTATCGACAAATAACCCCGCACCAATAATTGGAGAATCTCCTACCCTTCCACGCATTTTGAAACCGGCACCACTTGTTGTGCAACTGCCACTTAAATTTCCAAATGTATCCATTGCCACCATTCCAATTGTATCATGATTCCATTCACCGTTATCTAATTTAGTGGGTGCAAAAGGCCCGCGTCCTTGTTTGTTTTCCACATTGATCGCCGGCGGTTTGTATTCAGATTTTTTCAGCCAGTCTTCGTATGCTTTTTTTGCATTCTCTGAAAGCTTTTGTTCTTCCAACGGAAAACCTTCGGCAACAGCAAACTGTTGTGCGCCGGCTCCAACAAGCATTACATGTGGTGTTTTCTCCATTACTCTTCTTGCAACCGAGATAGGGTGTTTTATTCTTTCTAAAAAAGCGACACTGCCACAATTGAATTTATCATCCATAATACTGGCATCAAGTGTAACGAACCCATCACGGTCAGGATTAGCGCCAAGACCCACGCAACAGTTCTGAGAATCTTCAGTGACCATAACCCCCTTTTCCACTGCATCTACAGCCTTTCCCTTTTTACTCAATACTTCCCATGCGGCTTT
>DASTZB010000560.1:0-2309 GCA_035764525.1 Chitinophagaceae bacterium
ATCGGGAAATTAAATTCAATATCACAGGCTGCATCCGCATAATGAGCCAGTTTGATATGATCATGAAACCGATATTGCTCTTTTCCAAAACCAAGCGCCAAATGCCATTTCATTCGTTCCTCTTTCCAGTACTCATACCATTTTTTTTGTGTGCCGGGTTGAATAAAGAACTGCATTTCCATTTGCTCAAACTCCCTCATCCGGAAAATAAATTGTCTGGCTACAATTTCATTACGAAAGGCTTTGCCGATCTGTGCAATACCAAAAGGAATTTTCATCCTTCCTGTTTTCTGCACATTTAAAAAGTTTACAAAAATTCCCTGTGCTGTTTCAGGCCTTAAATAAACTTTATTGTCTTCATCATCACTTGAAACGGTTGAACCAAATTCTGTTGAGAACATTAAATTGAATTGACGAATGTCCGTCCAGTTGCTTGTTCCGCTGACAGCACATTTTATTTTATTATCCTCGATTAATTTTTTTAATCCCGCAAAATCATCTTTTGCAAGCAATGTATCCATTGCTGCTAACAGATCATCGGCTTCTTTTTCCTTTCCAGCAGTTTTTAAAATTTCAGCATGACCTTCTATCAAATGATCGACACGATACCTTTTCTTGCTATCCTTATTATCGATCATCGGGTCATTGAAATTATCGACATGACCGGAGGCTTTCCATGTTATCGGATGCATGAAGATAGCCGCATCAATTCCCACTATGTTTTCATACATACGGGTCATGCTATCCCACCAATAATCCTTGATATTTTTTTTCAGTTCGCTCCCCCATTGACCATAATCATACACGGCTTGCAGCCCATCATAAATTTCACTGCTGGGAAAAACAAAGCCATACTCTTTTGCATGAGATATTATTGCCTGGAATCTGTTCGAATCGTTTGCCATAGCGGCAAAGATAAGAGTCGCAAAGCTTTCTCAATAGCTTTAGATATTATGAGTTTTGTGATTGTATTTTTTCTTCCTCTGCTTTTTGTTCCTGTATTTTTTCCTCCTCTACTTTTTGTCCATCAGTTGTTTTAGGGAGTGGTTGCTTGGAAGCCACTTCGATCTTCTCCACCCATACTGCATATTTATTGGGATAGATATTAGAACCCATTTCAATTGCATATTGCCTTGTAAAGGCAGCCCCAAAATAAAGGATCATTGCTGAACAGTATACCCATAGCAAAACAACGATGATAGAGCCTGTAGTACCATACGCAGTTGTCATCTGGCTGTGACCGAGATAATAACTGATCAAAAATTTACCACCCATAAAAAAGAAAGCAGTGGTAAAAGCTCCCACTCTTACATGTCTCCATTCAATTTTTGCATCAGGCAATACTTTAAAGATGATACCAAAAATAAATGCAGTAATAAAAAATGTAAGAATAAGATTGACGATATACAGTACCACTACTGTCACATCAGGAAATTTTTGCAGGAGGTGATTTAACAACAGGTCCATGGCTCCATTGATGACCAAAGACACAAGCAATATAAAACCGAGGCTTACAATTATTGAAAAAGAAAGAAGACGATTGATAACTAATCGCAACCAGCCACGACCTTTTTTGGGTTTGGATTTTAATTTCCAGATAAGATTGATCGAATCCTGTATTTCACCAAATACTGCGGTGGCGCCAATGATCAATGAACCAAAACCAATAATGGTTGCGAGCTTGCTTGAATTAGCGAACATGGATGATTGCATTGTCTCCTGGATACTGGTGGCCGCTGCGGTACCAACAAATCCTTGTATCTGTTTGTAGATCTGCCCTTCAATAATTTCACGCCCATAGAAGATGGTAGCAAGCCAGATAATAATGATCAATAATCCCGGCAAGGAAAAAATAGTGGAAAAAGCAAGTGATGAACTTAATTTAAGAACGTTATCATCTATAAAGTCAATAACCGATCTTTTGAGTATACTCCATAATCTTTTTGGTGCCATAAAAGGAAAAATGGTCATACCAATAGCTTACATACATGATGCCAAAAGAGAAAGATTTTGCCGGGATTTGACCTGTTAAGAATTGCGAATTATTTATCAGCCTTATTTTTTGTTTCTTTTAATTTTAAATTATTCTGTTTCGCGTCTTTTAAGGCTTGCCACCAGGCATCATTTTCCCTAATAAATTGCAAGAGCCTTTCTTCCGGTGATTTTGAAAGCCAGAGTTTAAGTTGCAAAGCTTTGATATGTGCCGGAGTGTCATTCACCTTAGAAGCAAGTTAAACGTTTTAAGTTTCAGTTCTTTGATCCAGTTATTAATATAGCTCCAGTCCAATCCTTCCACTTCTGATAATAAT
>DASTZB010000561.1:0-3276 GCA_035764525.1 Chitinophagaceae bacterium
CATTCCAAAGGAGGATTCGATTTTTGGCAAAGTAGCGAAAGGCGAAATAAAGTCATCAGGATTTGATCTGAATGGAGGATGGAGTCCATGGTACACGGTACATAAGGTAATGGCAGGTTTATGCGACGCTTATTTGTATTGTGATAATAAAAAAGCACTGGATGTAGTAGTGAAGATGGCTGACTGGACTTACAACATTGTTAACCATTTGGATGATTCAACACGATTGAAAATGCTGAACTGTGAATATGGCGGTATGAATGATGTGCTGGCAAATATTTATTCATTTACTGGCGATAAAAAATATCTTGATCTGTCTTATAAGTTTTATGACGAATTTGTGATGGGACAATTGGCAAAACACATTGATCCGATGTCCGGGAAACATTCGAACACCAATGTGCCAAAAGCTATTGGCAGCGCAAGACAATATGAATTGACCGGTAATGAAAGAGATAAAACAATTGCGACATTCTTCTGGGAGAGCATGGTGCATCATCATAGTTATGTGATTGGGGGAAATAGTAACTATGAATATTGTGGAAGAGCTGACTCCTTGAATGATCGTTTGAGTGACAATACTTGTGAGACATGCAACACGTACAATATGCTGAAGTTGACAAGACATCTGTTTGCCTGGAACCCATCTGGGGAATTAATGGACTTTTATGAAAGAGCATTGTACAATCACATTCTTGCTTCACAGAATCCTGAAAGTGGAATGATGACCTATTTTGTTCCGCTGAGAATGGGAACAAAAAAAGAATTCAGTTCAGCATTCACCACATTCACTTGTTGTGTTGGAAGCGGTATGGAGAATCATTCAAAATATGCAGAACAGATATATAGTCATGGGGATCACGGAGAATTATTTGTGAATTTGTTTATTCCGTCTGTTGTAAGTTGGAAAGAACAAGGAATAATTATTAAACAGGAAACAAGTTTCCCTGAATCAAATACTTCCTCTTTCACTTATTTGGGAGATGTGTCAAAAACTTTTACGGTATTAGTCCGAAAACCTTTTTGGTCAACCGGAAGGACAAGATTTTATATGAATGGAAAAGAAAACCAGAATATAAAATCATACGATGGCAATTTTGAATTTGACAGGATCGATGGTTATATCCCGTTAAAGGTGACAATGAAGAAGAATGATAAATTAGAAATGCGATTCAATGTGGGTCTTTACACAGAAGCAATGCCCGATAATCCAAATCGTATTGCATTTAAATATGGCCCAATAGTTTTAGCAGGTCAATTAGGAAAGGATATGCCGGATCCCGTTTATGGAACTCCTGTTTTGCTTACTGATAATAAAAATATAAATGATTGGATAATATCCACATCACAACCATTGCAATTTGAAATGAAAGAAGTGGGGAAGCCATTTGATGTAAAACTGATTCCGTTTTATAAAACTTATGACCAGTATTATAGTGTGTATTGGGATTATTTTACAAATGCTGATTGGACCGCAAGGCAGGCAGAATATGAAGCTGAAAAGAGAAGGGCAAAAGCGATTGAAGAAAAGACGATCGATAATTTCAGAATAGGAGAGATGCAGCCTGAAAGAGATCATAACCTGAAAGCAAGTGAAAGAAGTTATGTAAGTGATGCGATAGGACGAATGGGTAGAGAAGCAAGAAGAGACAATTATTTTTCTTTTGAAATGAAAACGAATAATGTCATTGGCTGTAATTTGTTATTGACTTATATTGGCGACGATAAAGACAGGAAGTTTGATATACTTATTGAAGGAGTGAAGATAGCAACGGAAGAATGGAAAGGTGGAAAGACAGGAAAGTTTTATGATGTTGAATATAAAATCCCTGAAGATCTGTTGAAGAGTAAAGAAAAAATTACAGTAAGGATCGAAGCAAATTATGGTAAGACGGCCGGGAGGGTTTTTGGAGCAAGGATAATTAATGCAGTAAAATTGAATGATCCTAATCCAGGGCATGGTGAACGATGAAGAAAATATCCCACAGATTACACAGATGCTACAGAAAATCAATCTGTGTTAATCCGTGAAATCTGTGAGAATAAAACAACTGAATAGAATTATTGTTGCACAAGAGTGCGACGCAAGAAAAGCTAAATAGTAATTCAAAAGCTGACTACATAAAAACTATGAACGTAACAATTATTGGAGGCGGAGTGATTGGATTGAGCTGCGCTTATTATTTACAAAAAGAAGGACATAGAGTAACTGTTATCGAACGTGGCGATATTACGGATGGATGTTCATTTGGTAATATGGGATATGTTTCGCCGTCGCATTTTATTCCGCTGGCAACACCGGGTATTGTGGCAAAAGGTTTGAAATGGATGATGAGTTCGTCATCGCCGTTTTATATTAAGCCGCGACTGAATCTTGACCTCATGAAATGGGGAATGACGTTTTGGAAAAGCGCTACTGCAAAAAAAGTTGAAGAGAATGCGCCGTACATGAATAACCTTTTGCAACTAACAAGACATTTGATGAATGACGTGAAAAATGAATTACCCGAACCATTTGATATGACCGAGAAGGGTTGCTGGATGCTTTGGAAAAGCGAAAAGACCGCTGATCATGAAAAACATTTGGCTGAGCAGGCAAATAATTTTGGGTTGAAAACAATTATGTGTACGCCGCAACAAGTGCAGGAATATGAGCCACAGGTGGAAACAAATGTTGCAGGCGGTGTGCTTTATCTTGACGATTGCCATGTGAACCCGGGAAAGTTTATGCATTCACTTTATTCTTATTTGAAGAGTAAGGGTGTGCAGTTTTGGCTAAACTCGGAAGTAAAAAGTTTTGAAACCACCAATGGAAAGATAACAGGTATTATAACTGATAAAGCAAAAATGGATTGTGAAGAATTGATCCTGGCAAATGGTTCATGGCTTCAAAATATTTCCAAGCAGCTTGGTATTTATACACCGATGCAACCGGGTAAAGGTTATAGTGTGGTGTATGATGGATTAGAAAGGAATTTACAGTATCCATCGATATTGGTTGATGATCGTACAGCAACCACACCTATCGGTAAATGGTTAAGAATTGGTGGCACGATGGAACTTAGTGGGCATAGCGATAATATTTTGCCGAAACGTGTGACAGCGATCTATAATGCATTTAAAAAATATTATCCTACAATGAATTTGCCTCAACCAGATATAAGCAAAGCATGGTTTGGTTACCGACCCGTGAGTCCGGATGGTATGCCATATATCGGGAGACATAATAAGTTCTCAAATCTTTCTTATGCAGGTGGGCATGCAATGCTGGGCGTT
>DASTZB010000562.1:0-6286 GCA_035764525.1 Chitinophagaceae bacterium
TGGGATGAAAGAAAGATTGCATGTGGAATTCCGTATTCAACTCGAAGATATTCTTGATGAAGCGAGGGCAAATGAAATGACGGTGGATGAATTGCAGGAAAAGACAGACAGAATGAAAAAGCGTCTGGAAAATCTAGGCGAAGTAAATCCTACTGCGATCGAAGCTTTTACTGAAATGAAAAAGCGTTATGAGTTTATTCTTGAGCAAAAGAATGATCTCGTATCCGCCAAAGAAAGTTTATTGCAAACGATACAGGAAGTAGAAGCAACTGCCAATCAGAAATTTTTAGAAACATTCCATTTGGTAAGGGAGCATTTCCTTCGCGTATTCAAATCTTTATTCACTGAAGATGATCAGTGTGATCTTATTCTTGAAAATCCTGACAATCTTGCTGAAACCGGAATTGATGTAATTGCAAAACCTAAAGGCAAGCGACCAACCTCGCTTACACAGCTTAGTGGTGGTGAAAGAACTTTAACCGCGACAGCATTGTTGTTTGCAATTTATCTTATTAAACCTGCACCATTCTGTATTTTGGATGAGGTTGATGCTCCGCTTGATGATGCTAATGTTGGCAAGTTCACAAACATGATCCGGGAGTTCAGCGGCAATTCACAATTCATCATTGTAACCCATAATAAAATGACCATGAGTGCTGTTGATGTGATCTATGGAGTTACTATGCAGGAACCTGGTGTAAGCCGATTAGTCCCTGTTGATTTCAGAAGCTTGAGTTAATAACTTCAAAAAATAAATATTGATCCTGCTAACCGGCAGGATTTTTTTTAAATCAAATTTTATTATGCGAACAATTATTCTTCTTGTCGCTTCGAATGTATTTATGACATTTGCCTGGTATTACCATTTAAAGCAGGATGGCTGGCCTTTATGGAAAGCAATTATGATAAGCTGGCTTATTGCCTTGTTTGAATATTGTTTGATGGTACCTGCAAACAGGATTGGTTATGCAGGCGGTCTCAGTGGTTTTCAATTGAAGCTGATACAAGAGATCATAACATTAGTTGTATTTGCTGTCTTTGCCGTTGTTTATCTGAAAGAACCTTTGCACTGGAAATATCTTGTAAGCTTTTGCTTTCTTCTTGGTGCCGTATATTTCATGTTTAAGAAATGAGTGATCTTAACCTGATTGCTGTTTTATTTTTTGTTTTTTGATCAGGTCGGATTTTACTTTATTTACAGCTGCGCTACTTAAAAGGTACACTCCAATAGCGACTCCCAAAGAGCAAATCAGGCTATAAAGGATCCATTCATCCCTCACAAAATGCGAAAGAGAATAATACATGAAAAAGATACCCCCTGCTACTAAAAGAAAACCGATTACTGTCTTATATATCCACCTTTCAAGATGATAATTTCCCATGAGTTAGTTTTTTCAGGGCTAATGTAAATTATTTTGATTAAACAGCTAAAAGTCAATGGTAACATTTATTTCAGAGTATGTTGATTCCACTTTCCACATTTGCGCTTGTAATTCTACGGGTGGATTACAAGCGCATTGTGAAATCATAAGTAGAACGAACAGAATGGGAGTGAACAATGGTTATTTACCGGCGATGACTTCTATTCTTTTTTCAGCAGGCTTGTGATAAATGTCAGATTTAAGAATGCCCCATTTATTAAGCCGGTATTTAATAGATGTGCCAATTACTCCCAACCCATATTTTGAGCTCCGGCTGAAGTTGATTGATGAAGCTTCTTCGAAATATTTCGCAGGGCATGATATCTCGCCAATCTCATAACCTAGATAAAAGATCTGGCAAAGCATCTGGTTATCAAAAATAAAATCGTCTGAGTTTGCTTCAAGGTTTAACTTTTCCAGAACCTCTTTTGAAAAAGCCCTGTACCCGGTATGATATTCTGAAAGTTTTTGCCAGATAATAAAATTCTGGGTCCAAGTAAGTATCCTGTTCGCGATGTATTTGTAAACAGGCATGCCATTGATCATTGCCCTGTCTCCCAAAATTCTTGAGCCCAGCACAACCTGGAAAACATCTTTGGCTATTAAATATGCCATTGAAGGGATCAGTTTAGGATTATACTGGTAATCGGGATGAAGCATAATGACGATATCAGCACCGATCTTTAATGCATAATTGTAACAGGTTTTCTGGTTGCCGCCATAACCATAATTACGATCATGTCTTAAGATATGATTAATGCCAACCTGTTTAGCAACTTCTACTGTGTTGTCCTTACTATTATCATCAACCAGGATTACATCATCGACAATATCAAAATCGATCTCCCTATAAGTTTTTTCAAGGGTTTTTGCTGCATTGTAAGCCGGCAACACAACAACTACTTTCTTCCCGTGGATCATAACTTTAATTTAAATGCGAAAAATATAAAACCTTGCTCAAAAGTTCAAATTATCGTGAGACGTTAGGATAAATACTTTCACGAAAGTTAGTGTCTAATTGATCTTTATATACTTATTACGATCGATCGTCGCAGGATCCACTTTTTTAAGCAGGTAAACGTAATATTGCTCATCCTTTACAATACCTGGACTGAATTGACTTAGAAGATCTAATTGAAGATCATTTCTCAAAATCGCTTTTGTCATGTTCTGGACACCTCTATCATCTGAGGCCTCTACTTCCAGTGGAACATTTGCAACCCAAACAACTTGTGGATGCCCGTTGTCAATATAGGATCCGATCGATGTTAGAATCTCTTCAAAACTCATCTGATCTTTTCTTTTCTTGTTCCAAATAATAAAACTCCCTGAATCAGCCATTTGTAAATAATAAATTTTCTTGTCAAGATAAGTTGAGAGTGGAGATACGGCAAAATCTACCATACCAACGATAGGGAGAGTATCAATTTTACTTTGCTTTATATAGTTTGCCACATCTTTACTTGGCGAAAATTTATATTTGATATCCATGCCGTAGGCTATTAGTGAGCCGATTACACTCAAAGTAAGAACAGTTGTTAAAAATGGCGAACTGATTTTTTTGCCAAGCTGCGATAGATAAGCTGCCAGTCTTGACCCATATTTTCTTTCCGGATAATATTCCGCAAGCCACCAGCAAAAAATCAATGCAATCAGTAAATAGCCGCAATATCTTGAATAAAATAAGGCTGTATAATAATAAATGGACAAAAGACATATCGTTATGCCAATGTACAACAACAAGATGAGAGGCCTTCTTAAAAAAATGATCACAGCTGATGCAAAGATCACAATCGGCATAAGCACCCATGAAAACCAGTATGATGGATTTTGCCTGAGCCACTCACTAAAACTTCCTGCGAGAATGATGCCCGAATCATTATAGAAAATATTTGTATTCCAAAAGTGCTCTTCAATTCGTGGAATGTAAGCATGGGTAACAAAAAGTTTAGCTGATACCTGCCACCATCTTGCAGCGTCAAATAAATTAGCAGGATAAAATACCGGGAATGAATTGTCCTTTTCTGGCCAAATTTGATAAACTGAAAATGCGAATCCTATGATAAAAATAACCATTCCAGCTGCCAGCTGAAAACTAACCTTTGAAGTCTTTTGCTGATAAACAAAATAATCGAGTAACAATATCGCGGCAAGGGCAGCCGAGAAAACCAACGCATAGATCGTAACATTGGATAACAATGCCAATATTACGCCAATAAGAATATATCTTGTTGTTCGATTTTTGTAAAGAGCACATACTATAAAAACAAGCAATATTCCCAGGGCATAGCTGCGGCTGATCACAGCATATTCATACAAAGCAAAATAACCGAACGAAAATAAGATTTTATGAAAGTTGCGTAACGGCGCATATCGATTAAAAATAAAAATAAAGGAGGTTGCGATCAGCAGATGAAATGCCTGCATGAAAACCGGATCATGAGTAACCCTTGTGATCAAAAAAAGGCAGAACTGCCAAAGTGCAGGATTGCCTTCATATTTCATATTTTCCAGCAAACCCGATAATGAAGTTGCATCCCTGGCAACCAACCAAGCCTGGTGCTCATCGCGCCACATTTCATGACTCAGCACGCCGATAAGGGCAATTACAAAAAAACCGGCTGTCACCATCATGGAAAAGGGAACAGGTGCGCTAAGATTGAAATGGACGGCCGGTGTCGAGGGGGTTTCCATTTCTTCTGCTTCATCTTGTTCTGTTTCTTCTGCCTGTCGTTTAGCCCCATATTGTGGCAGCTTGTAGTATTTCTTTTTTCTTTTTGAAGCCATAAAAAGCCAGATAGATCATAAAGTAAATGAAATTCTTTAACAGGCTGAAGTGAATGATCAAGTATTTGTATGCTGAGCGGCTTGTTTTTTTTTGTTAATAGAAAATAACAAAAACAGAGAAACGATCCCTAAAACAATTACAAGGATCAGTTGTAATCCATGCAGCGTAAATGCAAATGCAAGTCCATTTTCTGCAGCTACTCCGTATAGAACCAAACCTTCTTTGACCAATAGATGATAGGCGCCAATACCTCCCTGCACAGGCGCAGACATTCCTATTCCTCCCGCAACTAATAAGAACAGGGCCGCACTGGCACCAAGTCCGCTGGTAAATGAAAATGCATAAAGGGCAGTGTACACACCAAGAAAATATAAAAACCAGATAAAAGCAGATTGAAAAATAAAAAGACCGGGGCGTTTTAAATTCCCCACCGATCTTAATCCGTCGATAAAGCCTTTGATAATTTTGTTTGTTCCGGATTCTGTTTCCTTGTTACGTTTTTTTTTATAGAAATAGATCAATGCAATAAATAAGATGGCTAAAACTAAAATAACAATTGTCAATAAGAATGGTGAACCGATAAGCCTTTGAATTTTTTCATTTAGTGGGTCCAATATTTTTTCAGTGAGGAAATTTCCCAACCTTTTAAATTCTATGGTGGCAGCAAGTAAAATGCAGATGAGTAAGCTTATAACATCAATAATCCTTTCAACGATCACTGTGCCTAGTAATTTATTGAATGGAATTCCTTCGGATTTGCTTAGCGCACCACAACGAGATACTTCTCCCAATCTTGGGAAGGCAAGGTTGGCGAAATAACCTACCATCAGGGAATAAGTAGTTCTTTTCAGAGAAGGCGTATATCCTAAAGGCTCAATCAATAAATTCCATCGATGGGCGCGGATGATAAAGGCGAGGATTGAAATTATGGCGGAAATAACAACCCAAAATATATCAGCATGTGAGATCTCTTGCAGGATCTTATTTACATTCATGCCCCGAAATGCAAGTAGTAAGAGAGCCCCTGTGACTAATAATAATGCTAAATACTTTACTATAGTTATTATTTTCGTGTTCATCTTTAGTGGGAGGAGCTTACAAGTACGATTTATCAGGCTTTATCTTCTTAATATAGTTAATAAAATTACAGTTTGGAATTTTATCATTACAGGAAAATGTAATCCGGGTTTGAGGGAAAATTAAGTCATTTAGTATCTCATAAAATAGTGCTGCGATATATATGATTGGTAATGTCAATTCGCATTATAAAAAGTTTCATCAATAAACCCCACCGTTTTATAAAGAAAGAGAATTGAAATTAAAATAGTGATAAGGGGTAGATATTTTTTCGCGTTGTTTGGAATGGTACCAAATAGTTGAAATAACAGGAGGGGGAGGATGGGTATGAAATATCGGCCTTGTGAGCCAAAGATAACCCTGGCACCTACTGGTGTTATGGTCAAATAAAGCCCAACTATTATTACCCCTAGAGAAGCCAATAACAGCAAAGCGCTGATTCCTCTTTGCTTCGCGGTCAGTTTAATGCTGCCATTATGATCCATGCTCGCCATTCCAAATAAAGCTATCACATACATAAAAACCCAGGCATCAGGAAGAGGTGTATATGAATATCCAAAACGGCCTATGCAGCCTATGATCCAACTCTTGCCTTGTGTCAGCACATTACCCAGCAAGTCAGAGATCATTCCCGGAATATTTTTAAGATGATATGCGAGGTTTTGTGAAGGATTAAATAAGAAATCATTTTGTAAAGGTTTGCCTCCCTGGAAATGAAAACTATTCATATAAGCACCCCATGTAAATGTGGGAAGCATTAATATGGCAATTAAGAGTATTGCAAGTTTTACTTTAGCATAAGAAAAGCTAAATTTTTCAGACGGAATTACGAGAAATAGAAATGGAATAAAATAATAACCTCCTTTTGAAAAAACCTGTACAGCAAGGGCAAGGCAAAACAGGCCGATCTCACGGGTACTTACCTTATCTTTTTGTAAAAGCCATTTAATAATAAACGCCATCATTAAGAAGGTATTGGCATTACAAAGTGTGTCGTAGG
>DASTZB010000563.1:0-4072 GCA_035764525.1 Chitinophagaceae bacterium
TACCATTAGCGATGGAAACCCGTTTCAATTCTTTGCCTGAAAAATCTCTTAATATCAATTTGATGGTATCGTTCTTTAAGTATTTAACTCCTTTTGTACGAGTAATAAAACTCTTGCTTTTAAAATTATACCCAAGCAACAATTCATTATATTCCATGCATTGATCTTTAGAAAAATCAACCAGGTTCACATTTTCATTTTCATCAATTACCAGGGAATAGCGTCTTTCTTTATCCGTCAAAATATTTTTTATGCGGCTTTTTAAACTATATTC
The DNA here is from genome assembly GCA_035764525.1 of Chitinophagaceae bacterium. Classification (GTDB taxonomy): domain Bacteria; phylum Bacteroidota; class Bacteroidia; order Chitinophagales; family Chitinophagaceae; genus VBAS01. The sequence goes on from DASTZB010000563.1 coordinate 275, forward strand.
TTTCAAATTATCACCGTCACTATTGCTGATAAACAAAACATTTTCTTTAGCATATACTATGAGATCGGTTTCATTGAAATCTGCATAGTCTGCATCCCTGCAAAATTCATGTCTTTTGTTATTTTCATACACTTCACCTACCATTGCATTGTCCTTGGGATAAAAATAAAGCAGCTTATCAAATTGCCTGGAGATACTTATAGAATAATTTGACTTATCAAATATTTCTTCCCTCGCCTTTGTTCTTAAATCGAAAAGCTCTAAACATCCAATGCCGCTAGAGAATTCCAGGCACGGTACCACCAGTTGATTGGAGGGAATCATTCTAACCTTATAAGAATCCCATTCAGAAAACGTATTCTGGCTTAGAAAGCTCCTACTGTAAAGAAGACGATCAGTCGATGACTGGCCTGTATTTATATACAGAGTATCCATGATCAAATTGTCGGCACAATCATACAAAATAAATCGGTTAGGGTATGCACTGTAGGCGCTTGCGGACCGGTTTGCGGAATCGGGCGAAAGTGCGAGCAGCAACGTATCAGTGCGGTTTATAAAATAGGAATACAGGACGTTTGGGAAAGATTTAGTTATTGTGCCTGCATTGATATTAATCAGATGAAACAAACTACTCTGGTTATCGGAAATATTTTGAAGTTGAACGGAATCGTTCTTTATAACCATAAATTTCCCGTTGCTTGAAATATCGATATCCAGCCCATCAAGAAGCTCCATTGACGAATTCAGGGTTAAACTGTATTTGGAAAAACTCTTTGCAAACGAATGATTTCTTAAAATTTTAAAAATCCGTTCTTCAGTTATTTTTTTTATAAAACTATCTTTTTTCCCAAAGTCATAAGCATATTTAGCCAATGATAATATATCGTTTTGAATGCTATCGTTAGCCTTCGGGTCTGCTGATAAATATTCCAGCCTATCCAGGATCCTGAGAGCATGTGCATAATCGCTGTTTTTGAGGTTGCTCCAATAACCAAATATTAGAAATGAAATGATGACTACAGACAAAAGAACTAAAAGTTTGATCACATTGCTTTTTTTTCTTTTAATAGTTTTCAATTCAAAGTTAGATTGCTCCTTTTCAATTGCCTTTTTTAACTCTTCTTCATAAAGTCTTTTATGCTCTTTTTGTTCACCGTCTATTTTGCTCGCTTCAAAAAAAGATCTTTCATCTTCCCTCAGACCAACCTGGTCAATATCGCTTGCCCAGCTCTTAACAAGATCATAAGGTAACAATTCGCCAGATTTTTTTTGAATAGTGATCATTTCATGAATGCCGTTCAATCTTTTTTGTTTTGCATCACGTTGTTGATCGATCAATTTTGCAAATATGTCGTGGGCCAGTTCAAAACTGTTCCCACTATTTCTTAATACCTGGTTTCGCTGTAGAAAGTCGAGGGTAAATTTTAAAAGCTCCGGTTTAGTTTCATGCAGAAGCCTCGGAGATCTTTTGGAGAATTTATAAAAGCCGTTATCCAGATCGAATGCATTCGGCATTTTTGTGCCGCGGATATTTACAAAACAATCCAGGATCATCGTTAAAAAATTGTCTGGTATATCGTGATACTTTTTTCTAACTTCTTTTTGAAAATCACTTCTTCGTTCAATTAAAAATCGCTGCATTACATCTTTTATTTTACCAAACTCTATTATTTCCTCTGAAGTAAAAGTTAATGGAATAAACTCTTCGCTTCCATGATATCCGTCGGGAAAAGTATTTTTGTAGTCATCACGCCAAAGTTGATCCATATAAACCTGAAGATAGGGTAATGATATATCTGCATTTTTAGACACTGCAGATATCATTTGCTTTACATTATTTTCAGGATTGGTCAAGGTAATATTGAATGCCCTGCATGAATCAATTATCACCTTTTCAATTTCTTTTGTGCGCATTGGTTCGATCCGTATTCTACGATCTGAAATTCCCGGTATATCTTTTTCAAAACTATCTAACCATGCAAAATATTCTTCACGCATTACAATAATGATATTACAATCCACAACTCTGTTCGGTCCAAGTAAAGTTTGCAGCGTATTTACAAAACGTTTTTTTTCGGCCTCTGTTCCAAGAATGAGTAATTCTTCAAACTGGTCAAATATGAGATAGACCGGCCGGAGGAATCGTTCGATCACTTTTTGAAGATAAAAAACCACACTGGCTATATATCTTTTTTCACCATGATCGTTTTTAGTGTCGGTTTCTTTTTGCTGATCACTTTTACCTGGACTTTCGGCAAATAAAAGTTCTACAAAATTTTCAATTTCATCATCATCTATCTGAACATGTATTTCATTTTTCAGACTTTTTAAAAGGGATTTATTCAAGTCTTCCTCTCTTCTGATCATAAATGGATTCCAATCTGATGTTTCAAATTCATTGGCCAGCCCACATTGAATAATGCTTGTTTTTCCTGTTCCTGACTGGCCATACACCAACACCACCCTGTTCTTATTTACAAAGTCATATAACTGGATGACTTCTTTATCTCTTCCAAAAAAAAAGCCCCGATCATTCTTGTTAAATGGATCCAAAAACTTAAACGGGCTTTTTATTTTAGTAAGATGATGCATCGAGACATCATTTAACTTAAGCGATGAATTTTTTAAAAGCATTATATTGTACTCTTATTGGTTCAAAATTGTCATCCTCTTCATCCTGCTTCTTTACAGCGAATGCATCACGTTGGCTTAAAGGATTTTTCACCCGCTTGTAACTGATTTCTTTGTCACTCTCGCCTTTGAAAAACATAATATAAGCAAGATCTGTTTTGTCTAGAAACGAATTCCTGTCGATAACAAAAGGAGATAAATTCAGGTAACCTTCCACTTCCACCTTGAATCGCTTTGTCCTTCCTTTTAGATTTATTCTCGAGGTTTTACATTTAAGAAGAATCACTCCCCAATTATCCAGGAAAGTATTCATATAATAATAGCTCGATTCATCTGTACCGATCGCTTGCATGCATTTAATGATGCGATGTTTGTATTCCGTTTTATTTTTTAGAATGTGCCGGAATTTCAGAATATCTATATTTTGAACGCTTGTAAGTTGGTACCGGTGAATAAATCCGAGAGGCATGATAAAAATACAAAGCTGTTTTTCCGCTTCTATGCAAATGATTTTTGCCCTGTCTTTATCAATCTTATTTTTCATCACGCGATTCCGTAAGTTGGAAAGATAATTACAGGCACTCCTGAAATCAACATCAGCAAGAAACAGTTTGTTTAATAATTCCCGTTCATCAATAAATGAAGTATTTATTATATTATCGGCTTGAAGTTTCTCTAAATACTCCCCTACCATTTGGATCAGGGGAATATAATCATAAACCTCCCTATCTTTTTCATTGAGTTCTAAATATTCTTTTAATTTATTTTTCAGGTTCTCATCGAGGTTGGTAACGCTATCATTCTGAACAAATATTTCCCAAACTTGTGCGATCATAATAACACCAAGGAATTCGGTTGTAATTTGAAATAACTGTGCTATCTGTTCGAGCCTTTTAATTCCATATTCATCATAGGCCTCATCTTCAGAACTGAGTGCCGGACAAATAAGCCTTTGGAGATGTACACCGATTGGGAATGGGATGCTGTTGACAATAGCAATTTGCTTGGCACTATCTGTAACTTCAAGCCCCTTTTCTTCTTTTTCCCATAGCTCAACAATGTAATGGTTATCGGCCTCTTTAAAAGATTTATATAATGTTTCAATAAGCTCTTCATTTGGTGGTGGTGGCGGATCAACTGGTCCAATATCTTTATAGGGAACTGGTC
>DASTZB010000564.1:0-9474 GCA_035764525.1 Chitinophagaceae bacterium
CTGTTGCCCATTCCCAATGTTCTTTATTGCTCCAAAAAGTTGCATTTGGAAAATTCGGTACCAACTTATCTGCATCTCTTTTTATCGAGCCGCCGCAATGATCGAAATGCAGGTGCGTAAGAAATACATCGGTGATGTCATCTTTGGTAAAGCCATATTTTGCCAAAGACTTTTCCAGCGTGTCATCACCATGCAAATGATAATGACTGAAGAATTTTGCATCCTGTTTATCACCATTACCATTATCAACAAGTATCAAACGATTTTCATCCTCGATCAGTAAACAACGCAAAGCCCAACTGCATAAATTACTTTCATCAGCCGCATTTATTTTGTTCCAGATAGTTTTGGGCACCACGCCAAACATGGCACCCCCATCAAGTTTAAAATAGCCGGTATTTATAGAATAGAGTTTCATAGACGCAAATTAAATTACAGCTTTATCTCTGACATTCTTTTTTCATAAGCAGGTTTTGTATATATAAGAGCGACTAATCCTAAAACGAAAAAAGTGCCAAGGGCAACAATGCTATTGTGCATACTTCCACTTTTTTCTTCAATAAAACCAAAAATAAAAATGCCAATGACAAGAGCTATTTTTTCTGTCACATCATAAAAACTAAAAAAAGCGGTTGTGTCTTTTGTTACAGGTAATAGTTTGCTGTAAGTGCTTCGGCTCATGCTTTGTATGCCTCCCATTACCAGACCAACTATAGCAGCGAGAACATAGAACTCACTTTGAAATTCTATAAAATATGCGCTGATACAAACACCGATCCAGATCAGGATGGATATAGTCAATACCCACCAGTTGCCAATTCCTTTGCTTAATCGACTCATTACTATCGCGCCGACCATTGCTACCAATTGAATAATAATAATTGTTATTAAAAGCTTTGGTTCGTCTTCTTGTTTCGGAAATATTTCTTTTTTGCCAAATCCTGCTGCTACTAACATTACTGTTTGTACACCCATGCTGTACAGGAAAAAACTGAAAAGAAATCTTTTTAGCGATGGCATAAGATTAACTTGTTGCCATACCAGTTTCAATTCATGAAAACCACTGGATAATATATTCCTCTTTTCTTTTTTATTATTAGGGGAAACTTTTGGCAATACACTAAAAGGGATTTGCGCAAAGCCCAACCACCAAAGCCCTGTTAATAAAAATGATAATCTTGCACCGATTGATTTATCCTCTTCATTCAATCCCAATAAACCAGGTTTCAGAATGATCACAAAGCAAATGACCTGTAACAAAACGCTGCCGATATAGCCCAATGCAAAACCCTTTGCGCTGATGCGGTCCTGGTCTTCTGGTGCAGCAATGTCTGGTAAATAAGAATTATAAAATACAAGACTGCTCCAGAAACCCCATGCTGCAATTGCAAATGCGATGATGCCATATTCTGTATTTAAATAGCCATCTTCTTTTTTAAACCAAAATAGCGCAATGCAGGCAGCCGATCCGATATAACAAAAAGTTTTTAACCAGTTTTTTTTATTTCCACGATAATCTGCAATGGAACTAAGGATGGGAGATGAAAATGCTACGATTAAGAAAACAAAAGCCAATGCATAATCTTGTAAGGCAGTATTGATAAACTTCCTTCCAAAAAAACTCACATATGACTTTTCATTAGGATCGGCTGCTGCGGTGATGGCAACATAATATGCTGGAAAAATAGTGGAAGTGATTACAAGATTATAAGCTGAATTCGCCCAATCGTACATCGCCCAGCCATTCACAACTTTTTTTGAAGCCGTTTGCATGCAGTTAAATTTTTGGTGAAGGGAAGATAACGAGAAAAGATTAATCTATTTCCATCATGCCACTCAGAATGATGGCAAGCAAGATAATGCCGGCAACGATCCGGTAAAATCCAAAAGCCCGGAAACCGTATATCTTTAAATAATTGATGAAGAATTTTATTGCCATCAGTGCCACGACAAATGCGACAATATTTCCTGCAATGAACGCTGCCAGGTTCTCGTTGCTTTGCCTGATCATCTCATACCCTTTCAACCCGCCGCTCCATTTTTTTAAAAAGATAGTATAACAACTTGCCGCAAGCATTGTTGGCACAGCCAGGAAAAAAGAAAATTCGGCCGCAAGATGCCGGGTAAATTTTTGTTGCATGCCTCCAATAATAGAAGCTGCGCTACGACTCACACCAGGGATCATTGCCAACACCTGCCAGCAGCCAACTAAAAATGCTTTTGGAAAAGTTATCTGATCATCCGATTCAATTGTATGAGCCTTGAATAGATTATCAATAAATAAAAGAACAAACCCTCCTGCCAGCATGGTAATGGCGACAGTCGTCGGGCTTTCCAGCAGATCATCAATTTTATCGGAGAATAAATAGCCAAGTATTAATGCAGGCAACACACCAATAGCGAGTTTTAAATAAAACTGCCAACGGCGGAACTCAAAGAATTTTCTCCAGTATAAAACCACCACAGCCAGGATAGCGCCGAACTGGATAGAAACTTCATATAATTTGGTGAACTCTTCTTTATGAATGCCCAGTAAATAACTGGTAACGATCATATGACCAGTAGATGAAATAGGTAGAAATTCGGTCAATCCTTCAACAACTGCAAGAATGATAGCGTCAACAATGCTCATAATAAAAATTTAAAAGCCCCGAAATGCTCGGGGCAATAATTATTAATTATTAATTCTTAATTGGATCAGGCCTTGGGTTTTTTAAAAATTGCGTAGATCTCAATACCCAAACCGATAATAATTAATACAGGGGCCACACTTATCCGCATAGTACTGTAAACTTCGTCATAATTAAATGTGTTAGGATCTTTACTTCTGCCACCTACCATTAGCAACATACCTATTGCAATTATACCCACACCTAACAACATCAGCCATAAATTTTGTTTGTCAAATAAGCTTGATGTACTTGTTGTTGTTACCTGTTTCTTTTCACTCATACCTGAATTTTAGGGCTGCAATATAAGAAAAGTCCACAGACCACAGTCAATAGTCCACAGCCATGTATCATACCGTGGTGTGTCGTCGGTTGACCGTGGTTTAATACAGTTCATCCAGTTTCATGCGGAGATATTTCAGCACGCTGCGATGAGTGCTGAAGACAGTGATACAGATACCAAGCAGTATCAACACAAAACCCAGCAGCAAAAGAGATTGTGTGTCTCTCAATGCCCTGAAACCATCGAAAAAGCTTTCGAGCCCGATCACCAGCAAGTAAACAATAGCTGTAGCAATAATACCACTGATAGCGCCATTGATCACAGCCCGCATATCAAGCGGTTTGGCAATATACCATCGGGTAGCTCCCACCATTTGCATGGTTTTTATCAGGAAACGGTTACTGAACATTGCTAAGCGAATCGTATTATCGATCAAAATAATAACCACTGCTGAGATCAGTATTGCTGCTATCAATAGATATATGCTTACCATTCTAAGATTAGAGGTCATTTTTTGAACAACAGCGGTTGGATACTTCACCTCATCAACAATGGGAAATTGAGAAATGTCTGCTTTGATAGCTACAAGTCGGGCTGAGTCAAGGTAATCGGCCTTTAATTTAAAATCAATACTTGGTGGCAACAGGCTGTTATCAATGAACTCTGTGAAATCTTCACCGCCGGTTTTTATCCATTCTTTCTTGGCCGTTTCTTTATCAGTATATTTTATTTCTTTTACATACGATTGTGAGGCAATATAATTTTGCAGCCGCTCCCTTGCAGTATCTTTTATATTTTGTTTCAGGAACACCTGTACCTCCAAACTTTCTTTCAGACTGGTGATGATCTTACGGCCATTGATAGTGATCAACCCGATAATTCCCATCAGGAATAATACAAGGGTAACACCCAAAATAGACATGAAATAAGACGGTTTGCCGCGTTTGATAGAAGCTCTTCCTGCTTTGACCATGAGTACTTTATTTGGTTTTTAAGGATTGGCAAAGTAACGGTTTTGTTGCCACATGTGTCAGGCAAATCCGTAAATTTGTTGCTCTCTAACGATTAGTATTGCTTGATATTTTTAAGAGATGGAAAGAAATAATTTTTTTAAGTCTTCTTTCACATCTTTGCTCAGCTGATGTTGCGACGCTCCGTTCAACGTTCTGTAATCCTTATCATCATTTAAGTTGAATAGCGAAACGAACCTACAAGAGTGCGACGCAACGGACGCTTAATAGTAGCAATACAGGCTGGCTCATAAAAAAGTAAAAATTCAAAAGTCAAAATGCAAAAAGGACTTATGAATTGATACCATTTTTGAATTTTTAATTTTGACTTTTGAATTAATATGGAATACAGGTTCAGAGATATTGAAAAAAAATGGCAGGAGTGGTGGAATGTAAATAAAGTATATAAAGTATCTAACGATTCTGCTAAACCAAAGTACTATGTGCTGGATATGTTCCCTTATCCGAGTGGGGCGGGCTTGCATGTGGGGCACCCATTAGGTTATATCGCATCTGATATTTATGCACGGTTCAAACGATTGAAAGGGTTTAATGTATTGCACCCGATGGGTTATGATGCATTTGGTTTGCCGGCAGAACAATATGCTATTGAACATGGCATTCATCCAAAAGTATCGACGGATAATAACATAGAAAACTTCAGAAAGCAATTAAATAATATCGGGTTCAGTTTTGATTGGGACCGCGAAGTGAGAACCAGCGATCCGAAATTTTATAAATGGACACAATGGATATTTCTGCAATTGTTCAATTCATTTTATAACAGGGAGTCAAAAAAAGCTGAACCTATCAGCAAGCTTATAGCAATTTTTGAAAAAGAAGGTAACATAAATCATCCCGTACCGGATTCAAAATTCGAAGCTCGTCTTGAGCCCGGTATGTTGAATTTTTCTGCTGCCCGATGGAAATCATTTAATGAAAAAACGCAACAGGATTTATTAATGGAATACCGTCTTTCCTATTGCGGTTATGGTGAAGTTAACTGGTGCGAAGCATTAGGAACTGTGTTGGCAAATGATGAAGTGATAAATGGGGTAAGTGAAAGAGGCGGTCATCCTGTAGTAAAAAAGAAATTGCGTCAATGGTATTTGCGGATAACCGAATATGCTGATCGTTTGCTTGAAGGATTGCAAAAAGTTGATTTTAGTGAGAGCATGAAGGAAATGCAGAGTAACTGGATCGGTAAATCATCAGGAGCTGAGATTGATTTTGAAATAAAAGATCATTCGCAAAAACTTAGAGTTTATACAACAAGACCTGACACAATATTTGGGGTAGATTTTATGGTGGTGGCTCCGGAACTGGAAATGGTGAATGAAATAAAATCGGAAGCGCAAACAAAAGTGGTTGATGAATACCTCGCTTATGTAAAAAGCAGGAGTGAACGGGAAAGGATGGCAGAGAAAAAAATCACTGGTGTGTTTACAGGTTCTTATGCCATCAATCCTTTTAACCGAAGACCAATTCCGATCTGGATCTCTGAATATGTATTGGCTGGTTATGGCACCGGCGCCATCATGGCGGTGCCCTGCGGTGATCAAAGAGACTTTTTATTTGCAAAACATTTTAATATTCCTATCACGAACATCATTGGTTCGCATTTTAATGGTGAAGAAGGTAACCCAACTAAGGACGCTACTCTCGAAAATTCAGATTTTCTCAACGGCATAGTGATGAAATATGCAATTGATGTAGTGATAAATAAAATCGAGGAAATGGGAATCGGTGTAAGAAAGGTGAATTATAAAATGCGTGACGCTGCATTCAGTCGCCAGCGTTATTGGGGTGAGCCGTTCCCGATTATTTGGCTGGGAGCGGTCGCCTGTCCACTTGATGAATCTGAATTGCCAGTTGTTTTACCACATATGGATGATCTGAAACCTGGACCGGATGGCGAAGGGCCATTATCAAATCTTACTGACTGGAAAGATTATAAGGGCGGAATAAGAGAAGTAAATACAATGCCGGGTTATGCAGGCTCATCCTGGTATTTCTTACGTTATATGGATCCGGATAATGATAAAGAATTTTGCAGTCGCAAGGCTTCTGATTATTGGGGGCAGGTTGATCTTTATATCGGTGGCACTGAACATGCAGTTGGCCATTTATTATATAGCCGCATGTGGACAAAGTTTTTGTATGATATGGGATTGATCAGTCATGAGGAACCTTATAAGCGATTGGTGAACCAAGGGATGATACAGGGCAGTTCAAGATTTGTTTATAGAATAACATCTTCATCGGAAACGGGACCTATAACAAAACCATTATTTGTTTCCTTTAATAAGTTAAATGATAGAGATTTAATTAGAAACAGGTTTTCAAGTCAGTCTGGCGAAGCGCTTCTGTACGTAACATCACCTATTCACGTAGATGTAAATATTGTCGACGGCGTTGAATTAGATGTTGAGGCATTTAAAAAATGGAGAAGTGGGGAGTACTCAGATGCCGAATTTATTTTGGAAGACGGAAAATATATATGCGGTACGGAAGTTGAAAAAATGAGCAAACGGTATTTTAATACTGTAAACCCAAATGATTTATGTGAAAAATATGGCGCGGATACATTTCGCATGTATGAAATGTTCCTTGGCCCGGTTGAGATGAGCAAACCTTGGGATACAAAAGGCATTGAAGGTGTTCATCGCTTTCTTAAAAAATTATGGAGGTTATTCTTCGATGAATTGAAAGGAAAAGTTTGGAACGAAGAGAAAGCGACGGATGCCGAATTAAAGATCCTTCATAAAACAATTAAGAAGATCGAAGAAGATACAGAACGATTCAGTTTCAATACAGGTGTCAGCACATTTATGATCTGTGTAAATGAACTCACCGATCTGAAATGTCATAAGAAAGAAGTGCTGGAGCAGTTACTTATTTTATTAGCTCCTTATGCGCCACATATCAGTGAAGAGTTGTGGAGTATATTAGGTAACAGCGGAACTATCCTGGATGCACCATTCCCTAAATGGAATGAAAAATATTTAAAAGAAACTTCAAAAGCTTATCCCGTTGCTATTAACGGAAAAACAAGAACCGAATTGACACTTGCTTTGGATGCTACACAACAACAGGTGGAAGAAATTGTAATGAAAGATGCGATCGTAACAAAATGGCTGGAAGGCAAACAACCAAAGAAGATCATTTATGTAAAGAATAAGATGATCAATGTAGTTGTTTGAAAATTTTAAAATGTTTTTATTATGAAATTTTTGCTATTAGCAGTGTTTTTTGCAGCCACATTTCCATCATGTGAATTTCCGGTGAAAAGAGAAAAACAAACTGCTGAAAAAAGCGTCTCCAAAATCAGAAATGGAATAGAAATAAGTTCAAAAGGAATAAAAGTAGAGCAAGCATTTTTACTCTTTGATGACGGTAATCTTGTGCCTGAAGGAAATAAGGTAAAAGTAAAGCAGAATGTAAAATTGAGGGTAATTTGTAAAGGATGGAAAACAAAGAATGGAAAAGTTTTTCTTTCAGGTTCTGAAATAGTCGAAACGAGTGAAAAAAATGTTTTATTAAACGATTCGACTTTATTTAGGGAGTATGAAAGCGGAATTTCTCCGAGTGACGCTGAATATATTAGTATGGATGTGGTGATAACTCAAGTGACTAGGTTATACGATTATTACAAAATTATATTTCGAATAAATGATTTAAGTGATAATCGCAATATAGTAGAAGGATATTATAAACTTTACCTCGATTAAATAATTTTATAAACGGTTTCCCAAGCAATTAGTTTTGGTCGTAATTTGTCTGCCCAAAACTATTTTCATGAAGAAGCTTCTTTTTATTGTAGCAGTATTATTCTCTGCACAACTGTATTCTCAAAACAATACATACTTTCTTTCTAATCCTACGCTTACTCCCGATGGGCAAACAGTCATCTTTGCTTATGAAGGTGATTTGTGGAAGGCAAATGTGAATGATGGGAATGCAACACGTCTTACTGCCATGCAGGGTTATGAAACTTCGCCCCGTGTTTCTCCTGATGGAAAATGGATCGCATTTACAGGAAGACAATATGGTAATGGAGATATTTATATTATGGCTGTAAACGGCGGCGACGTGAAACAAATCACTTATCACAGCAGTAATGATGAGGTAACAAGTTGGAGCTGGGATTCAAAGTCAATTTATTTCAATAGCAACCGCATGGGACAGGTAGCGGGTTTTAAAGTAAGTGCAGACGGCGGAACACCCCAAAGAGTTTTCGGCAATTATTTTTTTCAATATGATCATAATTTGATCGAGCATCCTACAAGCGGTGAAATATTTTTTAATGATACCTGGGAAAGTAGTAACCAGGCGCAGCGTAAAAGATATAAAGGACCGTTCAACCCGGATATTCAGTCTTATAATTTAAAAACAAAACAACACAAGAAATACACTGATTGGGAAGGAAAGGATTTTGGCGCAACGATAGATAAAGCTGGTAATACCTATTTTATTTCTGATGAAGCAAATGGCGAATACAATCTTTATGCATTGGATAACGGGAAGAAAAAAGAATTGACAAAATTTTCTTCCTCAATAAAAACACCACAAGTAAATGCCAATGGCGGAATAGTAGTTTTTGAAAGAGATTACCAGCTCTGGACCTATGATGTAAAAACCGGCAATGCAAAAAAACTGGATATTTCTATTATTCGTAACAATGTTTTACCCAAAGAAAAAGATTTTGAAGTAAGAGGGAATATTGAAGATTTTGATGTTTCCGGGGATGGGAAAAAACTGGCTTTTGTTTCACGGGGTGAAATGTTTGTAAGCGATGTTGAAGGAAAGTTCATCCAACAGGTAAATCGGGGCAATGCTGAACGTATAGCAGAAGTAAAATGGATGAGTGATAATAAAACATTGTTGTTTAATCAGACATCAGCAGACGGGTATTACAATTTATTTACAGTAAGAGCTGATAGCAATAGTGCTCCAAAACAACTTACCAATGATAAAAGGAACAACAGGAGCATGGTATTGAATAAGAAAAGAACCCAAGCTGTGTACCTTAGTGGCCGCGATGAAGTGAGGTTACTCGATCTGAAAACATTGCAAAGTAAAATGATCGTGAAAGATGAAATATGGGCTTTTCAAAACAGCGATCCCGGCTTTTCTCCTAATGACGATTATGTATTGTTTACCGCAAAAAGGAATTTTGAAGAAGATATTTTTGTTTACAACATAAAAGATAATAAAACAACCAATTTAACGAATACCGGTGTCACAGAAACAGGTCCAATTTGGTCAGCCGATGGAAAATATATTTATTTCACTTCGCAGCGATTGAAACCTTCTTATCCTTTCGGGATGAGCAATGCAAGAGTATACCGTTTGCCGTTGGAGAAATTGGACGAGCCATATCGCATTGACAAATACAATGAGCTTTTTAAAGAAGAGAAAAAAGATACAACAAAGAAAGCAACAAATACAGATTCTTTAAAAGCAAAAGAAGTGACAATCGATATGGACCTTATCATAGATAGAATGGAAC
>DASTZB010000565.1:0-2483 GCA_035764525.1 Chitinophagaceae bacterium
ATCGCTGATTATATTCCTTTGCAAACAATTGATAATGGTCCTGAAAAAGGAAAAGTGTTAGTGCTTGGTTGGGGTTCTACATTTGGTGCAATTAAAAGTGCCGTAGCTGAATTATTAGATGAAGGAAAATCTGTTGCTCATGCACATCTTCGTTATATGCGGCCTTTCCCAAAAAATCTTGGTGAGATCTTGAGAAATTATGAAACCGTAATAATTCCGGAGATCAATAATGGCCAGCTTATAAGAATTATCCGTGACGTTTATTTTGTAGATGCAAAGGGATACAATAAGATCATGGGTATTCCAATTACAAAAACAGAATTGGTGGAAGAGCTGAAGAAATATGTATGATCATTAAATGGAAAGAATTAAAAATCCATCCTGACTTAATCGGGATGGATTTTTTTATTTTGGTAGTTATAATTTTTATGGGGAAGAATAGATCTCGGTAGCCCCTGGGATTAAGAATGCAACGGTAAATGCGATCATTGAAATGATCAGGCCAAACATAAATATATTATAGGCAATACGCAGGTAACGATATTTTTTTGCAAGCACAATGCCGAGAAAATATGTATCCTTGATCATACTGCTGTACAGGTAATTTTTGTCATCCAGTAATTCGGTCATTGCCCAATCATAATCAGGATAACCCATTTTATGAAAATTTCCAAAGAATAAAAGATTGGTTTTTTTATTGGCAATATCTTCTTTGGTAAATGTACCGGAGGTAACATTGGGGCGGGTGGCGAGGATACTGAACACCATTGACAGCACACAAACCACTACAAGAATAGTAAAGGGTGCCTGGAGGTAGGTATCGGTTTTAAGTTTATCAAAAACGCTACTGATCATTATGGATAAAATGATAGCGTTTACCGAGATCAGGATGTTGGATTTGGAATCAGCCATTTGACTTAGATTATTCTGGCTTTGTGCCACAATTCTGAAAACAGTAGAGATGGCTCTTTCTGATTGTGACTCTTTTTCTTTTTTCTTTTTTAATTCATCCACTTTTTTCTGTTCTTCTGCGCTTAGTCCTTTATCCTTTGGTTTTTCATTTTTGGCTACTAAAGCAGGCTTAGGATCTTTAGAATCTTTGGCCTGTTTTTTTTCGATCTTTTCATCAATGCCTGCCTTTTTATTTAACTCCTGGAGATATACTTGTTTTAATGGATCAAGATGTTCTTTTGCGTAAGAAGTAAAATAAGTATGCTTTTTAAGGAACTCTATATTTTTTTGTCTCCAGTCTTTTTTAGATAGGCCGAGGTTTCCAAAGTCATTCAATTCTTCGCGAAGCAATTTGTTTTTTTCCTTGAAGTCACTGGTGCCAAGATGAAAGAGATCTGCATCACAAATTATTTGTTCGATCAACGTATGTGGCGTTTGCGGCAAGCGGGTTGCATTGATACAACCGACGACTTTATTAATTACTTGCTGACTTACTTTGTGCTCATTTAAGAATTTTGTAGCTAGTTCAATGCTCAGGTTCTCATGTCCCATTGCTTTACCGCCGCTATAGCCCGTATCATGAAACCACGCTGCCAGCATAAGAGCAAAACGATCTTCATCTTCCAGGTGATAATAATCTGCCATCGTTTCACTTCCCGCCAACACTTCCTGTGTATGTTGTAATGTGTGGAAATGGATAGTTTTATTAACTTTATTAATAAACAGATCTGAGACAAAATCCTGCGCTGCGGATAATATCCTGAATTGTTCTTCGGTCATAGTAATAAAGATATAATTTTATAAATTTAATTAAAGATAAGCGATGCAAAGATTTAAATTTTTAGCAGGGACATGTTATTTTCTTTTTATAGTCTCTGTTCTTATTACAAGTTGTAAGCCTAAGAAATTTATATATAAATCGCCTCCGCATTATGATTTTTCAACACCATTTAGAGATAAGCTTGATCTGAAGCTCAAAGAGATCTCAGGAATTGTATGGGATAATCAAAATGATGAATTTATTGCCCATAATGATGAGAAGGGGATCATTTACTACCTGGACCGGGATACAAAAGGAATAAAAAGAGAATTTGTTTTTAGCGACACAAAAGGAGATTATGAAGACATTGCTATGGCAAAAAAAGATATTTATGTTTTAAGAAGTGATGGTAAATTATTCAGAATAGTTACGGACAGCACCGGCAAACAAAATACATTTGATGCCGGCCAGTTGCAATCATCCGGGAAAAATGATTTTGAAACATTATATTATGATGCGGAAAGAAGAGCCTTGGTAATGCTTTGTAAAAATTGCAGCACCGATGATAAAAAAATTGTAAGTGCATATGCCTATTACCCGGATTCTATCGGGTTTGACACCAAACCACTCTATACAATAGATGTAAAAATGGTAGATTCATTGTCTCCAAGACCCACATCAAGATTTCAACCATCTGCTGCAAGAATACACCCGGTACTTAAAAAACTTTTCATTCTTTCCTCTGCAAGCAATCAATTAGTAGTAACGGATC
>DASTZB010000566.1:0-2783 GCA_035764525.1 Chitinophagaceae bacterium
CAATCTAAAATTGTATCCTGGTGGTTGGGGAGGTGGAAGTCGGGCAGCAATAAAAACATTTAAAGTATCAAGTGTTGCTAAGTTTGGCAGCCACACATTATTTGGAGTTGGTGTTCTTTTTGATGGATTTGGAGTTTACAAATATTATTCAGGGGCAAATGACCCTGATGCATTTATTCAACCAGTTCATCCAGCGAAGGCAGCACTAAATACAGGAGTGGGAGCATACGCTCTATGGGTTGACCCTGTCGTTGGAATCGTGTATTTTGGCACCGAGGCATTTTACCCGGGTGGAATAAAGGGAGCAGTAAAAGATCAAGGCAAAACTTTAGAAGGATTGAATAAACTTTGTGGTTGTGATGCATCTGCTGCTTTTTATTAATAGGATGTAAACATGGATAATGATGACAATCAAGAAAGCATATTATTATTTATTTTATAAGCTATATAAATTTTCAGAGGCGGCCCCATCAAGATGGTTGAGTGATTGGAAAGCTTCATTTTCATTGTTAGTATTAGAAATTTGGATACTGTTATCACTTATGGTTTACTATAAGGTCTTTACGAAGAAAGACCTTATAGCTGATAATCACTTAACAATTGCAAGCATTACTGTAGTAATTATTTTGTCGTTGGCCAAGTACTTTGTATTTGAACACCGAGACCGCTGGAAAGAATATGTCGAAGAGTTTAGTAAATGGCCGGCAAAGAAAAATAAAACAGGAACTTTGGTAGTATGGTTTATTGTGCTATTGATTATCGCCAATCTGATTTTCTCTTTTTACCTGATGAGCCAAATAAACTGGAAACAATATCGATAAAATAAAAAGCCCGGCGCTACCGGGTTTTTGTTTTATTGAACAATCAGGCTCTGCAGATTATCCTTTAATTTTTTATTAGCGATAGTCATATCAATCATTTTAAAGATTGCTTGTTGTTCATTTTTACCATTAACTTTCCTTAATTTCTGTTCACATCAAAATAGATAAAGAAGAAGGTTTATTTTGCAACACAATAGCGTGGGAATAAAACAGAACCGGTAAGGGTAAACATAAGCTTAAACAAGTTCTATCTGCAGGTGCTTTGATCACATAACTAAATTCTGTAAGTTGTTTAGTTGAGAGAATCCTATGGTTCATTATTCATTCAATTTTTAGTCCATTTATGAGGAGTAGGCAATGTGACATTTAAGTATTCTGGTACCGCTTTTCTGGTCATATTATTGAATGGCTGTGGTAGCCTGTGACCGTTGTATTTTTCCAGTCATCTTCTACTCAATACCGGTCTCTAGAGAGGGAAGTAGCTGATTAATGGAAATACCTGAAAAATGATTAGTTGCTCTATAGCAAAATAAAAAAGGCAGCCGAAACTGCCCTCTTTAGTCTTATTGCTTAACTAACTTAACTAGCTTAACGTTTTTTCCTAAAATTTATCAAGTTAATATAGTTAAGCTATTTTAGGTTGGCTACCCTATATTTCCCTTTACCGCAATCTTCCAATAATCCTTCTTCAATTGCTCTATCAATTTGTTTATACAGTGTAACGTTCGACATTTTGCCCTTACCTACAAGATTTGCCATAAAATTCCCTGTTTTAATCTCGATTGGATCTTCACTACTCTCAAAACTCTGAACAAAATTTGTGAAAACGACATAGTTACTGTCATCCGTCCGGTTATCAAAGTCTCGTAATAATATTCCTTCATCCTGAAATCCTTGTGGTGTTATCCATCCGTCAGGATTTATTTTGAATAACATTACTTTTTCAACATGGTCATCCGCATATCTGTAAGCAAGGGGCTTCATATAACGCTTACCCCTAGGTGTTTTGTTTAGACCTATTATTGCACCAGCCTCTTGCCCTAATATCCGGGAGCCAGCCATATTTGTAAGAGTTAACGGCAGCCCGTTTGTTTTGTGTGTGTGATGTATCACAATGAAGGTTGTTCCTGTTTTATCAACAATGGTATTCAATCGTTTGGTCAAATCTATACACACGGTACTATCTTCAATACTCTGTCCAGGATGCAATCGAGACAAGCTATCCAAGATTGTAAGTCTCGGTGAATAAAGCAAGATTTCATCCTCCAACCATTTCCAATCTGTCTTATTACTTATATACCTGGGCGCTTCATCGGAAGAAACCATAAAATTTGCTTGCCACTCTCCTGATCCTAGTTCGCTCTGTAACGCTTGAACCTGTCTTTGATTCCTACTTGTCCTGTTTTTATAAAATTCTTCACAGCTAATCATTAAGCATTTTCTATTATCCCCAAACCAAAGTGGCCAGCCTAAAAACTCACTTTTACCAGCTGCGACACTTAATCCCATGTTTTCGCAAAGCGTCGTCTTTCCCACTTTAGGTGGAGCGACTATGAAATTTAACGTTTGCTCCTTTATGCCTTGCCATATAAAATTCATAGGTGGTTCGCTGTCCACCTTGGCTATCATTGCTCCAAGAGTTACTAATTTCGTTTCCATGTTTCATTTTTTTTGATTTTGCTATTTGTTACTCTACCTAGCCCTTCCGCTGTAATCTCGTCCCATAATTTTCTTCGACCCGCTTCAATATGCTTTACTAGATCTTCGTGAAGAAAATAAACCTTACCATTATTCGGTTTATAAACTGGAATTAATCTGGCGGCCGAGATTTTTTGAATGGTTGATCTACTAATTTTTAAAAACCTTGCTGCTTCTCCTAACTCCAGATACTGACGCTTGAGAACGTCAGATTGCTTACCGGATAATTTTTGTTCCGGATTTAAATTGTACATAAAACAAATT
>DASTZB010000567.1:0-3627 GCA_035764525.1 Chitinophagaceae bacterium
ACATGTGTGGTCAAATGCTATTGCTTCACGTTTATATCCTGGTGTTGAGCATTATAAAAAATGTGCAGCGCAGGGTTTTAGTTTTTTAAAAAATAAAATGTGGGATAAAAGCAATGGAGGTTTTTATACATTGGTTGACCGTAAAGGAAATGTAAAAGACAGCACAGAAAAAACAGCCTATGGAAATGCATTTGGTATTTATGCATCGGCGGCATGGTACCGGGCTTCCGGTGATAGGAATGCATTACAATTAGCGAAAGATTGTTTTGAGTGGCTGGAAAAACATGCGCATGATCCAGTGCTCAAGGGTTATTATCAGAATTTGTTACCGGATGGAACGCCGGCTAAACGTACTCTTGCAGACCCTTCCACATCATCTGTTGGTTATAAAGATCAGAATAGCTCTATTCATTTACTCGAAGCATTTACAGAACTATATTCTGTCTGGCCCGATGCATTAGTGCGCCAGCGGTTAGAAGAAATGTTGTTGCTGATCCGCGATGTAATCACTACCGAAAAAGGCAACCTTACGCTTTTTTTACGACCCGACTGGACACCAATATCATTCAGAGATTCATCAGAAGCCGTCATCCTGCAACACCGAAATCTTGATCATGTATCTTTTGGTCATGATGTAGAAACTGCCTACCTGATGCTGGAGGCGTCGCATAAACTGGGATTTAAGAAAGATAGCACTACGATGAAGGTCGCCAAACACATGGTGGATCACGCTTTGCAAAATGGTTGGGATAAGATCAAGGGTGGTTTTTATGATGAAGGATATTATTTCAGGAATAAAAAAGATATTACCATTATAAAAGACAGTAAAAACTGGTGGGCACAGGCTGAAGGGTTGAATACATTATTATTAATGGCGGATAATTTCCCGAACGATCCTATCAAGTATTTTGAAAAATTTAAAATGATTTGGAAGTATATTCAAACTTATTTGATCGATCATGAATATGGTGACTGGTACGAAGAAGGTCTTGACAACAGGCCAGAAAGAAGAACTGCTTTAAAAGGTCATATCTGGAAAGCCACTTATCATCAACTGCGGGCATTGTCTAACTGTGTGCAAAGGCTTCGAATGAATGAATAAAATAACCTGGTCGCACTATTTAGCAGGAGTTATAATAATACTCCCATACTCTATTGGTTCATGATCGCCTTGCAACATAATAGGTCCTGCGGCTCCTTCATGACTATTCAATGCGCCACCTGTAATGCCGGGTATTTCCTGATTGCAAATAATCGTCTTTCCATTGAGCACAACGGTCACCATTCTGCCGATCAATGTGATCTCATAGGTTTGCCACTCACCTGGTTTTTTACCGGCACTTTCACTGGGTGCAATAAAACCATAAATTGATCCTAGCACATCTTTTACAGGTGTCTCTTTATAATAGTCTGTGATCTGTACTTCGTATCGACCTCTTAAATATACACCGCTATTACCATGTTCTTTAAAGCGGAACTTCACCTGCAACTTGAAATCATCAAAAGTCGCATCAGAAATTAAATTTGAACCAGCTTTTGGGCTTTTCAAAACCCCATTTTCAACGATCCATTGATTCGTTGTTCCTGATGCATGCCAGCCTTTCAGATCTTTTCCATTAAAGAGTTGGATCGGCTTATCCCAAACTGGCTTTGTATTATGTGTTAAAGCAGGCGCATGGACTGCGGAGAATTTGCAATTTCTTCCATCGGGAAAGATAATAGTACCAACCAGGCTATCACCTTCGAGTGTTGCTTCAAGATTTAAATTGGTTGACTGTGTTTCCCATTGTGGAGGGATAGAAAAACTAAGTTTACCATTACTGAGGTTTACCTGTGATATCGGTCTTGCACTTCCACCGGGGCCAACAAATCTTCCAACTAATACACGACTACCTGATCTTTCTACTTCAAGCCAGGAAGGAAAATCTTTTCCGGAAATATTTACCGTGATATCCCATCTGCCGAGAACAGAAGATGTATCAGAATAATTTCCGGCCTTAGTGACTGAATGAATAATAAGAAGGAACAATAAAGTTAAGAAAGATCGTTTCATAGTTTGCCATGTTGATAATGTGTAATAATAATCTGCATCGAAGTTAGCTGAATAAAGATCACCTTCTCTGCATTCTATTTTAGAAATGATTTATCCATCATGAATTTTGTTCATGCAGAATGTGTTGATGCGGCCTCGCTTCATTAAAAAGTTACAGAATTCCTGATTGCTTCTTCCGGAGTTCGACCTATCTCATTACTGAATAATGTATGTTCACCAAAAATTTTACCATTATCAAATTTGCTGATAACAATTCTTTTGGGTGTACCCTCAATAATTTTAATAAGTGTACATGGATAAGCTATGTTGTTACCAAAGCAAACATAATAATCTGCACCAACCTGTAATACTGGTTCTGTCCTTTTTGAATAATGAAGGGGAGTTATTGCCTGATCAACCTTTATGATATGTTTTTCACCTATCATAACACTCGCTTCTCTCTATAAATTTACCGAAGTTTTTTGACCTGCCATTGCTGTTAATGTAATAATTCCCTCACTTCTTTTTTTGGGAAGCCCGGCAACTATACTGCTATTTTTTACTCACACCAAACGATTTATCTGTAAGAGCTATGAGAAAACCTTCCAGGTCTGCTTTCTCCTGGTCTGTTAACCTGAGTGGTTTTGCAAGCAAAGTATCCCTATTGATTGCATTGGGAACGATCTTAGGAGCCTGCAATTAAAAGCGAGTTTACCAAACCTGGTATATCTCTCTTGAACCTGTCATGTACATTTCATGATAGCCACTCATTTTTTCTTTCATCTTCTTCATCTCTTCAGTGTTTTGCTCATACTTCTTCCAGCTATCTTCATAAGCGCTTAGGTTATCATATTTGGTAACGATCACAACCTTGTTGTATTGACCCGTTAGATCGGTCATAATATTTACGAGTTCTTTGTTACCAGTCATAAGCTCTTTGAACAATTTTGCAAGCTTTGATGCATTACCTGGTTTACATATAAATATGTCGTGTACTATGATCATAGTTATTTTTTTAATAACCTAAAGTTATGCAATCTTGTACCGGATTAAACTAACCTGTATTTTTTAAATAATTCGATTCAAAATGGCAGTAAAATCATATCAAGCCCGCAATCTTTCAGAGATTGGGTGTTGAATATTTTCATTGTGTCCGGCGACAGAATCTTATTTCTCTGTTCTATCCAATTATCAAAAGCTGCTCCATACATCTTCCTTGTTTTTCCCTCATCCAGGTTATGTATTTTGCCCCAGTGAAAAGTGTAAGGAATATTTTTTGTTTCCAGTTCGTTCCATACCGCTTCATAGAAATTTCTTGTTGTGTTTGATTCTGCACAATCCAATTCGAGTATGCAGGTTGGATCGAATTTGGTGAAAGCGAGTGTAGCCGAAGATTTCTTTACATAACGGTAAGAAAATATACCGGAAAGCGGACCGTGAGTTTCATTAAAGTGAATGAGCATGTCATTAACTTCCAGTACACGGTCTAGCGGAAGACCAATAGCAGTGCTTAGCAACTTACCCCGGATATTATTGTTTCTGAAAATTTCTCCCGATGTTCCCAGGTCTCCTTCATACAGTGTATAAGAACTTTT
>DASTZB010000568.1:0-2698 GCA_035764525.1 Chitinophagaceae bacterium
CAATATCAATTGAAGTTATAATAAATGCATCGATAGAAAAGGTTTGGAGAGCATGGACCGATCCGGAATGGATACTTAAATGGTTTGGATCAGATCCTAATGGACAGGGGATAAAAGCAAAAATGGATGTGCATGTTGGTGGAAGATTTGAAATAACTTTTAAAGATTCAGATGGTACCGAACATACTTGTATGGGTGAATACTTTGAGATAGAGGAATTACACAGTTTATCATTTACATGGGAATGGATAAATGAACCAGGTGTTGAATCTATTGTTTCCGTTATATTAAAACCTGGAAACAATAATACCCATATGGAATTTCAGCATCGTAAACTGGGAACTGCATCCAGCCATGATTATTTAAACGGATGGAGAGCTACCTTCCTAAAACTAAACAGGATAAATTTCTATCCTTAATATCATCGCTCTTCCCCGTCGCCTGATGTCCCAGCTTAATTATCACTCGATTTTGATACGAAGTCACAAACTTCACACTGATTCATATAGCATCACTCACTCTTGTGCTATCAATTCCATTTAAACATTTTGAAAGCACATCCCTAAACAACTTCTCTGCCTCTGCTATGTTTTATCATGCCACTATCCTGCTAGTAGCCCAACATAAGAATGGCTATTGTATAAATAGATTTGGCAGGCACATATTTTTTTTCTTTTTTGTGAATAATTATGACGAAACAATCGGGACTGATAAAAATAAGCGGAGCGATCAGTAATATTTGTTTTTACCGATTGCATGGGGAGCATTATGCCCGCACTAAAAGTTCATTGTCCGGCAAAAGAGTGAAGCATGATCCTGCGTTTAAAGAAACCATGAAGTATGCAGCTTTGTTGGCACGTGCTTCCAAAATTGCATCTGTTATTTATAGAAGACTACCTGCAGAACAAAAGAGCAGAAAGAAATACCAGGCGATGGCGGGACAAGCTATGGAGCTACTGAAGAAAAAAATGGATATTGACATGGTTATTGAAATACTGAAGATTTGGAATATACCATCAGCTTTCTATCTTTACCCAGCAACAGTACCGGGCAGAAGTAACACAGACTATCAGCACAGCAGAAAGCCCCGGACGTTGGCAGCAACGGGGAGCGTAGCTCAATAAAACGAAGGGTCTTAAATAAATCAAACTTTCTTTATAATAAACGTTAAAACACAAACAACATGAAACAAGGTTTCCTTTTTTTTCTAGTCATCACTTTCGTCGGAGTATTAACAACTGGTTGCGGTAGCAATAGTAATCCCCCCACAACTGGCACAGTTACGGATAACGCCTCCAAATTTGATTTAACAGCAATGAAAAAAACTATTGAGGAAAAAAATGCCAGATTTGCAAAAGCATTTATTACAGGTGATAGTGCAAGCTTAGTAAACAATTACACTCAGGATGGCAAGCTGTTTCCCCCAAATTCTGCAGCTGTTATTGGACGCCCTGCTATTGCAGTAGTAATATCACAATACCTGAAATTTGGCATAAAGGAATTTCGTGATGAAATCACAGCACTGTATGGTAATGAAGATAACCTGATAGAAGAAGGCAACTATTTTATGGGCGACGGTAAAGGCAATACTATTGATAAAGGAAAATACATAGATATATGGAGAGAAGTTGACGGCGACTGGAAGGTGTATTCTAACATATTTAATACTAGCATGCCTGTGGCTCCAACAAAATAGAAATGTTGAGATGACAATTGATTAACGGGTTGGTGCAGCCAGCACGAGTATTTGCAAAAGCAGGGCTGGACAATGTAACATCAGCGATGTGCAAATATCAGCAACAGTTCACGTTCGACTTTCAATTTTCAGCTTTTGATCATAGTTTCAGAATTATATTTTCAATTCGGCATTTGTGCCGGGCTGGACACGCAATGAATTCCCTGCCTTTGCAAATACTCGAACGTTGGCGGCAAGGTTGGACAGACCTTCGTATCTAAAACTTAATAAATAAAACAAAATGGGAGTTGACACAAGCATCAAAGTCAGGCTTA
Source organism: Chitinophagaceae bacterium (assembly GCA_035764525.1). Classification (GTDB taxonomy): domain Bacteria; phylum Bacteroidota; class Bacteroidia; order Chitinophagales; family Chitinophagaceae; genus VBAS01. The sequence continues at coordinate 2,011 of DASTZB010000568.1, forward strand.
CGCCGTTAGTGGTGTTCAAGTTTCATTATATTTCAAGAGTAGTAAATTGCATCAACAACGAACACATTTCATAAGAATGAACTTGTCTGCTCAAATAGCCACACACTTCAGGGATCTTCATTTCGGAGGAAACTGGACCTCAGTTAATCTTAAACAAACGCTGGCTGACGTTTCATGGCAACAAGCCACCACAAAAATTTATTCATTAAACACTATTGCAATACTTGTTTTCCATATAAATTATTATGTAAGCGCTGTCTTACAGGTCTTACAGGGAGGGCCACTCGATGCTCATGATAAATATAGTTTTGATCTTCCGCCAATTCAAAGCCTGGAAGACTGGGAAAAATTATTGAGTAAGGTATGGACCGAGGCCGAAAGTTTTGCAAACCTGGTGGAACAATTACCGGAGAGCAAACTTGGAGAAACTTTTTCCGATGAAAAATACGGGAATTACTACCGGAACCTTCATGGCATCATTGAACATACTCATTATCATTTAGGACAAATTGTTCTGATCAAAAAAATACTCGTAGAGAGCAATGACAAATGAAAAGAATTAATTTTTTGTTGTTCCTTCTTATCCCTTTCTTTTCTCTTTCACAGAAAAAAAATCTGAGAAAAATAGAGTTAGATCTGTTTGAAGCATCCAATAAACTTTCTTCTTTTAATTACGGGTCCTCCGATT